>JAUMSA010000163.1 GCA_031293105.1 Butyricicoccus sp.
GATTTGAACCTAGTGGAAGGAAAGGGAGAGCACAATGGACGCCAATCAATTTCGAACCGCGAGTCTAATCGTGCGGCTGGGCAATGTGGTGGCGTGGCTGCGCAACCAGCACATGCAGCAGCGGGATATCACCTCCACCCAGTCGGATGTGATCCGCTATATTCTAAAGCATCGGGATGGGCCGGTTTCGGCGGGTGACCTGATGAAACAGCTAAGCTTGTCACCCTCCACCATGGCGGGACTGCTCAAGCGGCTGGAACACAAGGGCCTCATTCGCCGCGAGACCGACCAGCAGGACGCGCGGAAAATCATCATTACGCCCACCAAAGAAGGGCTGGCGCTGGAAGACTACCTGAAAGAAAACGCCGCGCGGACAGAGGAGATCTTGCTACGGGGTATGACCAAGGCGGAGCAGGACGAGTTTTACCGTTTGCTGCGCATTGCTTTGCAGAACGCGGATGCCGTGAAGCAAGCTGGGGGTGTCAAAAATGACGGATAATCAGGCGCTTTTCGAGCAGATGCCCGTCCCAAAGGCGCTGGCGACGCTCGCCGTCCCGACGATCGTCAGCCAGCTAATCACAATGATCTACAACCTTTCGGATACTTATTTCATCGGCAAAACCAACAACCCATATCAGATCGCGGCGGCATCGCTCGCGTATGTTCTGGTTTTCGTGATGACTGCGTTATCGAATCTGTTCGGCGTGGGCGGCGGCAGCCTGATCTCCCGCCTGCTGGGGCGGCAGAAAACCGAGGAGGCCAAGCGGGTCTGTGCGTTTAGCTTTTACGGCGCGATCGTGATCGCATGTGCTTATTCCGTTAGCTGTTACCTGTTCATGGACCCGCTGCTGCGCGTGCTAGGTGCCAGCGATGCCACCATCGGATACGCCGCCAGCTATACGATCTGGGTGGTCGTGGTGGGCGGTATTCCGTCCACCCTCAGTATGACTATGGCGCAGTTGCTGCGCAGCGAAGGCTATGCCCAAAAGGCCAGCTTTGGACTGGGGATGGGCGGCATTCTGAACATCGCGCTCGACCCGGTCTTTATGTTTGTGCTTCTGCCGGAAGGACAGGAGGTCGCGGGTGCGGGCATGGCAACCATGCTGTCCAATGTGATTTCACTGTGCTATTTTCTGATGGTTTTCTTTCGGCTGCGCAAGCATACCGTGCTTTCGCTTTCCATCCATCGTCTGCCTGCCGGGCTGCAGTATACGCGCCCGGTGCTGTCCGTGGGATTCCCGTCTGCGCTGTCCTCGCTACTCGCCTGCATCTCCAACATGACCGCAAACCATCTGGCATCCCGCTATGGGGACATCCCGGTGGCCGCCATGGGATTGGTCAAAAAAATCAACATGCTGCCCATGAATGTGGGGATGGGGCTGTGCCAAGGTATGCTGCCGCTGGTCGCCTATAACTACGCGGCGAAGAATTACAAGCGCATGCAGGCGGTTATCAACGGCGCCCGCATCAGCGGAATGGGGTTTGCCGTGCTGTGCATCATCGCGTTTGAGCTGTTTTCCGGCCATATCGTCACGCTGTTCATTCAGGAATCCGAAACGCTGGCGCTGAGTGCGGCGTTCTTGCGGATCAGCAGCCTTGCCACACCGTTTATGATCAGCAATTTCCAGATGACATACACCCTGCAGGCCATGGGCAAGGGACCGGAGTCGCTGCTGCTGTCGTCCTGCCGGCAGGGCATTATTTTCATCCCGCTGATGGTGCTGATGAATGTGCTGTTCGGGCTGTACGGCGTGGTTTGGGCGCAGTTTATCGCCGATGGGCTGACGCTGGTGCTCTCGTTTGTGATCTATCGCCGGATCTGCCGTCCGTTTACCGCGTAGGGCGCGGCATATCATCCATCAGGAAAGGAGAAGGTTATGGATACCCGTAATTTTGCCAGCACTTCGGTGCCCAGAACGATGGTGAAATTCATTATGCCGACCGTTTTGAGCCAGCTGGTCACGCTGCTTTATAATTTGGCGGATACGTTTTTCGTCGGACACACCAACGACCCGAACCAGATGGCGGCGCTCACGCTGAGTTTTCCGATTTTTATGATTTTAACCGCAATCGGCAACCTGATGGGGATTGGCGCCAACAGCCTGATTGCGCGGTCACTGGGCATTGGGGATCGGACGCAGGCCCGAAAGGCCGGACTGTATGGCGTGTACGGCGGCGTGCTGCTGGCAGCGCTGTTCAGCCTTGTTATGGCGCTTTCGATGCGGCCGGTACTGGCCCTTGTAGGCGCCAGCGATAATACCTATGCCTACACTGCGTCTTACCTGCAATGGACGGTGGTGGTGGGCGGCATCCCGACCGTTACCAGTTTGGTGCTGGGGCATCTGGTCCGCGCGGAAGGAAATACCCGGCAGGCCAGCATCGGCATGTCGCTGGGCGGCGTCCTCAATATTT
This sequence comes from Butyricicoccus sp., assembly GCA_031293105.1. GTDB lineage: Bacteria > Bacillota > Clostridia > Oscillospirales > Butyricicoccaceae > Butyricicoccus_B. The sequence goes on from JAUMSA010000163.1 coordinate 2,413, forward strand.
TGCTGGACCCGGTGCTAATTATGGGGGCTGGGCTGGGCATCACAGGCGCTACCATTGCCACCGCGTTCTCTAACTGTGTTGCCATGCTGTATTTTCTTTTTGTGCTTTACCGCAACAGAAAACAATCCGTGCTGACGCTGGATGGCAGGCACGTTGGTCTGGATTTTCATGTCGTGACACAGATTGTTCTGATCGGTATTCCGGCGGCACTGGTGGTGCTGCTTGGCTCCACCGCCAATATTGTGCTGACGCATTATATGGCGCCCTATGGCGATATCAATGTGGCGGCCTTTGGGGTGGTGCAGAAGATCGGCACGGTTACCATTCAGATCACAATGGGCATCACACAGGGCGTGATGCCGCTGATCGGCTATCATTTCGGCGCCGGCGATCATGCCCGCACCCGGGAGATCTGCCGGGATACGTTTATCATCCTTGCTGTTTATGCAGCGGCCTGCTTGCTGATCATAGAGGCATTCCCCACTCAGATGATTCGCATTTTCACCACGGAAGCGGATACGATTGCAGTCGGCACGCTGTTTTTAAAATGCTGGATCGTCTGCACGCCCGGCATGTGCTTTGTCAACCTGTTCAACACCATTTTTCAGGCGATGGGCAAGTGGCAGCCTTCGCTGTTTCTGTCCCTGTTTCGGCAGGCGCTGCTGCTCATTCCGTTGCTGATCGTGCTCGATCACACCGTGGGGCTGTATGGGCTGGTCTGGTCGCAGCCGGTCAGCGATACCTGCGCGCTGCTGCTGGGCATTGTCCTTTACCGGGTACTGCTGAAAAAGACCGCATGATAGGCCTTGCCCCAACGGGCGTGCTGTGGAT
>JAUMSA010000213.1 GCA_031293105.1 Butyricicoccus sp.
GGATATCATAATGGCTGTCGCCGTCGCGGTCGTAGCGCATATTGGAACGCTGCGAAACCTCCAGCGCGTCATCCAGCGCAATCGTGCCGTTCTCTGCCGCGCTGGCGGCCAGCAGCTCCACCGCGTTGAGCGCCTTACGCACATCGCCGCCGCATCCGGTCGCAATTGCGTCCACAACGCCCTCGCCCAGGGCAACCGTCCGCCCCTCGAGGGACAGTGAAAAGGCGCGGCTGACCGCGCGGCGCATTTCGTCCGGCTCGACCGGCTTGAACTCAAACACCGTGCACCGGCTGAGCACTGCGTTATAGACATAAAAATACGGGTTTTCGGTCGTGGACGCGATGAGCGTCATCCGGCCGTCTTCGATGAATTCCAGCAGGCTTTGCTGCTGCTTTTTGTTGAAATATTGAATCTCATCCAAGTAGACCAGCGCGCCGTTGGGCGCCAGGAAGGTATCCAGTTCATCGATGATGCGGCGGATGTCGGCAATGGCGGCTGTGGTCGCGTTCAAGCGGTACAGCTTGCGCTCGGTCTGCTTGGCGATGATGGACGCCACGGTCGTCTTGCCCACGCCCGAGGGCCCATAAAAGATCATGTTTGGGATTTGTCCGCTTTCTACGATGCGGCGGAGCACACCGTTCGGGCGGAGCAGTTCGGTCTGCCCCACCACGTCATCCAGTGTTTGCGGGCGGATTTTATCGGCTAAGGGCTGATACATGGGCCTTTGTCCCCTTTCTCCATCGTTTTTTCTTCATTATACCAGTTCCCCCTTAGCTTGACAACCGCGTATGCCGCTTGACTGCGCCGCTTTATTGTGCTAAAATGATAGGGAAATTTGGTAACTGAGGTGAACCGTGTGATGAACAAGCCCTGGCAGGACAAGCTGCGCCAAATCGACCCCTATGTACCCGGCGAGCAGTCCAAAGACCCGGATATTATAAAACTAAACGCCAACGAAAACCCCTATGCCCCTTCTACGCGGGTGCAGGAGGTGCTGCGCACCTTCCAAGCCGAGGGGCTCCGCAAGTACCCCGATGCCAACGCCAGCCATCTAAAACAGGTGCTCGCCACGCACTATGGGCTTGCGCCCGACCAGGTCTTTCTGGGCAATGGCTCAGATGATGTGCTGGCCTTGTGTTTCCAGGCGTTTTTCTGCTCGGACAAGCCCATCTTTTTCCCGGATTTGACCTATTCGTTCTATCCAGTGTGGTGTTCGCTGTTCCGCACCCCCTATCAGACCATCCCGCTGGATGACCAGTACCGCATCCGCCCGGCGGACTATGCCCCGCAGAACGGCGGTGTCATCCTGCCCAATCCCAATGCCCCCACCGGCATCGGCGAAGGGTTGGATTTTATCGAGCAGCTTTTGGCGGTCAATCCGGACTCCATCGTCATCATCGACGAGGCCTACATCGATTTTGGTGGGCAAAGCGCGGTGCCGCTGCTAGAAAAATACGAAAACCTGGTGGTCGTGCAGACCATGAGTAAATCCCGCTCGCTGGCTGGTCTGCGCGTCGGGTTTGCGCTGGCCAATCCCGCCCTGATCGCCACGCTGGAAGCGGTCAAAAACTCGTACAATTCCTATACCATGGACAGTGTGACCTTGGAAGCTGCCGCCGCGTCGGTGGAAGATGACGCCTATTTCCGCGATATCTGCGCGCGGGTGATGCAGACCCGAGAACGCGCCAGCGCCGAACTGCAAACGCTGGGATTCTCGGTTCTGCCCAGCCTGTCTAACTTCCTGCTGGTTACCCATCCGCACAAATCCGCCCGGGAGATTTTTGAAACGCTCAAGACGCGCAAAATCTTTGTACGGTACTTTAACCTCCCCCGTGTGGACAACCATTTGCGCATCACCATCGGCACCGACGCCGAAATGGATGCACTCATGCAAGCGCTGCGGGAAATTCTCGCTGCATAACGCTGCCTAAAGTTTTCAAACACGCCCAGCAGCCTTCTGGGCGTGTTTTTCTGTCTGTCAAAAGGACGGTTTTCTTTGCATTTCCGCCAAAATCATGGTAAGATAGACAAATGAAAAAGAGAGGAGCGAATATCCCAGCATGCTGCAAACAATCGAACAGATCAACCAAGCGGTGAATGGGTTTGTATGGGGCATCCCGGCCATGATTTGTATCATCGGCGTGGGGCTGCTGCTGACCATTCGCACGCGGGGCATCCAGTTTCGGAAATTTATTTACACCTTCCAGGTGACTATCGGCCGTCTATTCCACAAAAAAGATGCGGCCGACGGCTCGGTTACACCCTTCCAGGCGGTCTGTACCGCACTGGCAGCGACGGTCGGTACCGGTAACATCGCCGGCGTGGCTGGTGCGATTGCACTGGGCGGCCCGGGCGCGGTCTTTTGGATGTGGATGAGCGCCCTGCTTGGTATGTGTACTAAGTTCTCCGAAGTAACGCTAGCTGTCCATTTCCGCGAGAAGAACAAACACGGCGACTGGGTCGGCGGCCCGATGTATTACATCAAAAACGGGCTGGGTCCCAAATGGAGATGGCTGGCGGGCATCTTCTCTATTCTCGGCGTGCTGACCGTGTTCGGCACCGGCAACGCCACCCAGGTTAACACCATCACGGCAGCCATCGACTCGGCGCTGCTGAACTACAATGTTTTATCATCCCAAACGCTGCCGCATTTTAACTTGGGGCTCGGCATCTTCCTTGCCATTCTGGTCGGCCTGGTGCTGATCGGCGGCATCCAGCGCATCGGCCGTGTGACCGAAAAGCTGGTCCCCTTTATGGCGTTGCTGTATATCATTTTAGCGCTGGGCGTCGTTGCTCTGCACTGGGAGCACGTGCCGGGGGTCTTTGCATCGATTATCGAGGGCGCATTCCAGCCTTCGGCTGTTACCGGCGGCGCCATCGGCACCTTCTTTATGAGCCTCAAAAGCGGTGTGGCGCGCGGTATCTTTTCCAATGAAGCCGGTCTTGGTACCGGTTCCATCGCCCATGCGGCTGCGGATACCAACGACCCGGTGCATCAGGGCTTCTTCGGGATCTTTGAAGTCTTTACCGATACCATCGTCATCTGTACCTTGACCGCGCTGGTCATTCTGTGCAGCGGCGTCGATTTCCCGTACACGGTTGCCGCCGGTGCGGAACTGACGATCAGCGGTTTTACCGCCACGTACGGAAACTGGGTTTCCATCTTTACCGCAGTGGCCATGTGCTGCTTTGCCTTCTCCACCATCATCGGTTGGGGACTGTATGGCACACGCTGCATTGAATTTTTGTTTGGCCCCAAGGTCATTCGTCCCTTTATGCTGGTCTATGCAGCTGTCGCCATTTTGGGCGCCACGGCCGATCTGGGCCTGTTGTGGAGCGTCGCCGAAACCTTCAATGGTTTGATGTCCATCCCCAACTTGATTGCCCTCTTCCTTCTGTCCGGAACCGTGGCCAAATTGGTGCGGGAAAACAAACACAGCCGTTAACCAAAAGAGCAGGACCTATACTGAACTGCACCCCATTTGTTAGACAGTATGGTATACTAAATAACAAATGGGGTGTTTTATTATGCCAAAAGGAGTG
>JAUMSA010000358.1 GCA_031293105.1 Butyricicoccus sp.
GATGAGATCATCCAAACGATCGGGCGTGGGATTCCGGCTGGATGATAGCTTATCAGCCATTTCTGCCAGAACTTCCCCAACATCCGCTGCATCCAAATAGGCTGGTACCGCGCGCACGGCAAAACTATTTTCTCCAAATGGTGCCAAATCAAATCCGATTTTTCGAATGGTATCCACGTGCTCCTGAACCATCACAAACTCTGCGGCACTCAGTTCTGCAATGTAAGGTTTCAAAAGTTGCTGCTGCGCCATATGGGTCGAAGTCCGCAACTGATTAAACAGCAAACGCTCATGAGCGGCATGCTTATCTACCAAAATAAGCCCTTGGTCATCTTGTGCAATGATGTACGTGCGAAACGCCTCTCCAATTACCTTCGCTGGTGATGTAAAAATCGAAGCAGTCGACCTCGACGAATTTTCACTCTCGTCCTTCTTCTCAATAGCGTTTTTTTCCGCAACAGGATTCCGAACCGCGTGCGGTATTTTCTGAACTCCACACAGCGGACTTTTGACCAGTGATATCTCTGGCGAAGCGACGGAAACGATGTCTGTGTCATCTTCACATTCAATGATAGGCGGCCGAAAATTCTTCGGAAGCGACACCTTTCGTGGTACAAATAACGGTTCGAGCGGAGGTGATTCCTTTTTCTTAACCTCTATGGGTGGTGGCGTCTCGATCTGCTGCTGTTCCTTTGTAATATGATCTTCTTTTAGGACAGCTCTTTTCTGCACAGATGGCTGCATGACCGGTATATTATCGTTTTGCTCGAGTGCATTCTTGCAAGCGATATAAACCACTTCAAATACTCTTTTTTCTTGGGCGAATTTGACCTCAGTCTTGGCTGGGTGCACATTGACATCCACCAAATGCAGCGGCATTTCCAAAAACAAAGCACAACTGGGATACTTGCCTGTTATCATCCGATTCCGATAGGCTTCCTCCACAGCCGCTTGCAGCAATCGGCTTTTGATATACCGTCCATTGACAAAAAAATGCTGCATGCTCCGATTGGGACGACAATAATGTGGTTTGGTAATATAGCCCCATGCTCGTAACGAATCCCGCTGAAATACAGGAACTTCAACCATATTGGCGGTCGCTTCCCGACCAAATACACTAAACACCGGCGTAATCAGTTTCTGATCTCCGGCCGTTGCAAAAATCTGCTTTCCATCGCGCACCAATGTGAACGCAATTTCCGGATGCGACAACGCCGCATGTTCCACCACACCGGTTACATATCCAGCTTCGGTAAAGTCTTTTTTCAGGAATTTCATACGCGCCGGTGTGTTGAAAAATAGATCCCGAATGACAATGGTCGTACCGTCTGGGCATCCAGCCTCTTCTTGGAGCTGAATGTCCCCGGCCTCCAAATGAAGATGTTGCCCTGCCAGACTCTCCTTTGTCTTGGTGAACAAATCAATACGGGAAACCGAAGCAATGGCCGCCAATGCTTCCCCGCGAAATCCCAATGTTCCAATTGCCGACAAGTCCGCTTCGGTTCGAAGTTTGCTCGTGGCATGACGGCGAAACGCAATCGGTGCATCTTCTGCCGTCATACCGCATCCGTTATCCATAATACGAAGGTAAGAGATGCCTCCATGTTCCATCTCGACTTGAATGCGGGTCGCTCCAGCATCAATCGCATTTTCAACCAATTCTTTGGCTACTGAGGCCGGACGCTCGACAACTTCCCCAGCCGCAATCAAATCAGCCAAATGGGGCGATAATTCTTGAATCAAAGGCATGATGATTTCTCCTACATTATACGAGCCGTTTGAGCTCATAGAGAGCATTCATTGCTTCGATAGGGGTCATGGTGTCAATCTGCATCGCTCGGAGCCGTTCCACAACCGAATCCTGGTTGAGGTCGGACAAAGATATCTGCGGCTCATCCTCTTCTGCAATACTGCGAACTTCAATTTTTGGTGCATGCTGCTCCAAGTCGGCCAAGATACTTTTTGCCCGTTTGATGACTGCATTCGGCACACCGGCGAGCTTTGCCACCTCAATGCCATAACTGTCATCGGCGCCGCCGCGCACAATCTTTCTCAGGAAGGTAATATCATCGCCACGTTTTTTCACGGCAATGTTGTAGTTATGAACCCCGTCCAGCAAATCTTCCAAGGCTGTAAGTTCATGATAATGCGTGGCAAACAAGGCGCGGGCTCCGAGCTTCTTTTTGTCCGCAACAAATTCTACGACCGCACGTGCAATCGACATACCATCATAGGTCGATGTTCCGCGGCCAATCTCATCCAAAATCAGCAGACTATTTTTTGTCGCATGCTTGAGGATGTCCGCCACTTCACTCATCTCCACCATAAAGGTCGATTGACCACTGGCTAAATCATCGGATGCACCGACACGGGTAAACACCCGGTCTGCAATGCCGATATGAGCGGATGCCGCCGGTACAAAGGACCCCATTTGCGCCAAAATGGTGATAAGTGCCACCTGTCGCATATAGGTCGATTTACCCGCCATATTCGGGCCGGTAATAATCGCAACCCGATCGCTTTTATTGTTGAGGGATGTGTCGTTGGGTACAAAAAAGCTGCCTTCCAGCATTTTTTCGACAACGGGATGACGGCCATCTCGGATATCAATGCGGCCGGAAAAATCCACTTCCGGACATACATAATGGTTTTCGCAGGCCAGTTCTGCGAGTGCACATAAAACATCAAAATTTGCCAATGACTGCGCAGTGCGCTGGATGCGATGCACCTGCGCGGCAATTCTCTCCCGCAGCTGACAAAACAGCTCGTATTCCAGCGCTGTTAAACGCTCTTGAGCACCAAGCACTGTGCGCTCCAGATTTTTCAGTTCTTCGGTAATATATCGTTCACAATTTGCTAATGTCTGCTTCCGAATATAAGTATCCGGCACCAAATTTAAATTGCTCTTGGAAACCTCCAAGTAATATCCAAAGACCCGGTTGTATCCAATCTTGAGATTTTTAATTCCGGTGTGTTCCCGCTCCCGCTGCTCAATGGCTGCAATCTCGCCTTTTCCGCCGCTGGCTAAATCCCTCAGATGGTCGACTTCTTCGCTGTATCCCGTGCGAATGAAACCACCTTCCCGCACCGATACAGGTGGGTCTGGTATAATCGCACTTTCAATCAGAACTGATACATCGGCCAAAATATCCAAACGCTGATGCAGTTCGCGCAGCAACGGCGCTGAAAACTCTTGGGTATATTTTTGAATTTCCGGCAAATTGCTCATAGCCGATTGCAACGCACAAAGGTCCCGGCAACTCGCCGAACCATATACTACTCGCCCAATGAGGCGCTCCATATCAAAAACCTGCCGCAGCTCCTGAGACAAAGCATCTCGGGTGACCACATCTTCCGCCAAAACACGTACGGCTTCCTGACGTTTTTTAATATGGATGGGATTTAGCAGCGGCTTTTCCAGCCACTGCCGAATCAAGCGGGAACCCATCGCAGTTTTGGTCTTATCAATCACCCAAAGAAGCGAGCCGCGCTTTTCCTGCCCCCGCATGGTTTCACACAATTCCAAATTCCTGCGAGCAGTCAAATCAAGCTCCATATATTGGCCCTGCTGATACACATTGAGGGTATTTAAATTTGCTAAGCTGCTCTGCTGGGTTTCGTTCAGGTAAGCGAGCAAGCCGGATAACGCACGTAATGCAACCGGCGCATCCGCTAAGCCGCTTGTTTCCAGCTCTTCCAAGTGAAATTGCTGGCATACCGTTTCGGATGCAGAATCCATAGCAAATGTCTCTTCGGGCAAAACAGAAAAAATTCCTTCCAGCCGTTTTTGAATGAACTCCTGTAAGGAGACATCCTGGGCACAGGTGCCGCCCAACAGTACTTCTCGCGGAACAAAGCGGCCAAACTCGCTGAATATCTCCTGATGACCAGCTGTTTCCGGTATTTCGGTCACATAGACCTCACCTGTGGAAATATCGCAAAAACAAATACCATATGCCGCTTGGTCTCCAAAGGCACAACCCAAAAAGTTGTTGCGATTTTCGTCCAGCATGGATGCATCGATGACGGTTCCGGGAGTAATCATGCGGACAATTTCCCGCTTTACGATGCCTTTAGCTGCCTTAGGATCTTCCACCTGTTCGCAAATCGCAACTTTGTATCCCTTACGCACTAGGCGCCCTACATAGGTTTCATAAGCATGATAGGGAACGCCGCACATGGGTGCGCGTTCTTCCTGTCCGCAGTCCCGTCCGGTCAGGGTCAGTTCGAGTTCACGAGATGCCAAAATGGCATCTTCAAAAAACATCTCATAAAAATCGCCCAACCGATAAAATAC
>JAUMSA010000025.1 GCA_031293105.1 Butyricicoccus sp.
TCAGCGGTGAGGCGCTGGCGGGCGACAAACATTTCGGCTTAAATTTTGACGACGTCATCGGCCCGGTATGCGACGTCATCAAGCGCGTCAGCGAGATCGGCTGCGAGGTTGGCATCGTAGTCGGCGGCGGCAACTTCTGGCGCGGCGTCAAAGACGGCGGCGGCAAGATGGAACGCACCCGTGCCGACTATATGGGCATGCTGGCCACCACCATCAACGCTCTGGCTTTGCAGGATGCGCTCGAGCAGCGCGGTGTCGATGTGCGTGTGCAGACCGCCATCGAAATGAACAAGATCGCCGAGCCTTACATCCGTTCCCGTGCAACCCGTCACCTGGAAAAAGGCCGCGTGGTCATCTTTGGCTGCGGCACCGGCTGCCCTTACTTCTCGACCGATACCGCAGCGGTACTGCGTGCGGCCGAAGTCAATGCCGACGTCATTTTGCTGGCCAAGAACATCGATGGCGTGTATGATTCCGACCCGGCGAAGAACCCCAACGCGAAAAAGTATGACAGCCTGACCTATATGGATATTTTGAACCAGGGCCTGGGCGTCATGGACACCACGGCGACCAGCCTGTCCATGGACAACAATATCCCGATTCTGGTCTTTGCCCTGAGCGACCCGGAAAACATTTATCGTGCTGTTATCGGAGAAAACATCGGCACGATTGTCAAAGAGGAGGAAGTAAGATGAAAGCAGACCTGAAGACGTATGAACACAAGATGACCAAGACCATCGAGGTGCTCGGTAAGGAACTGGCCGCCATCCGTGCAGGCCGCGCCAATCCGGCTGTCCTCGACAAGATCACCGTAGAATATTACGGCGCGCCCACTCCGCTCAACCAGGTGGCCGCCATTTCTTCGCCCGACCCGCGTTCGCTGGCCATCCAGCCGTGGGATGGTTCGGTGCTGCGTGCGGTCGAAAAGGCCATCCAGACATCGGATTTGGGCATCAACCCGCAGAACGACGGTAAGGTCATCCGCCTGACCTTCCCGCCGCTGACCGAGGAACGTCGTAAGGAACTGATCAAGCAGGTTTCCAAGATCGGCGAAGACAGCAAGGTTGCGGTGCGCAATGTGCGCCGCGAAGCGATCGACAAGTGCAAGGCGGCACACAAAAAGAGCGAAATGACCGAGGACGAGCTGCACGAGGCCGAAGAGCAGATGCAGAAGATGACCGACAAATTTGTCAAGGAAATCGATGGCATCGTAGCCAAGAAGTCCAAGGAACTGGCAGAAGTTTAAAACAAGAGGGGGAGAAGTTTGGAATTTCTGCATTCCAACCGCTCTCAATCCAGAACATGCGAGGGGGCGGCGCAAAGTCGCCCCCTCCCACCATATGTGAGGTAAAAATGGGGATTTTGAATCTTTTTCGGGGGAAAGCCCCGGCGAAACCCGTCGGGGAGCGCCCGGTGCCGCGCCACATCGCGGTGATTATGGACGGCAACGGCCGCTGGGCCAAAAAGCGCGGCATGCCGCGTTCGGCCGGCCATGCGGTGGGGGCCGAGACCTTCCGCACGATTGCGACCTACTGCAAGGACATCGGGGTGCAATACTTCACCGTGTATGCGTTTTCTACCGAAAACTGGAAGCGTCCCAAGGAAGAAGTGGACGCTTTGATGGATTTGTTCCGCAAATATCTGAAGGAAGCGGCCGAAACCATGTTCCAGCGCGGCGTTGCTGTGCGGGTGCTGGGCGATTTATCGCCGCTGCCGCCCGATATCCATGCGCAGATCGAGGAAGTGGACGCCATTGCGGACAAGCTGGGGCCGGATGCGGCCACGGCCAGCCTGTGCATCAACTATGGCGGCCGGGACGAGATCAAAAACGCGGTGCGGGCCCTAGCGCGTGAGGTGAAAAACGGGACGCTCTCGCCCGAGGACATCACCGAGGACAGCATTTCGGCCCATCTCTATACTTCGCATATGCCCGACCCCGATCTCATCATCCGCCCGTCGGGCGAGATTCGCACGTCCAATTTCCTGCTGTGGCAGTCGGCGTACAGCGAATATTATTTTACCGACGTGCTGTGGCCGGACTTTTCGACCGCAGACATGGATGAGGCGATCGACGCGTTCAACCGCCGTTCGCGGCGGTTTGGCGGCGTATAAAGGGAAAAAACGAAGGAAATAGGTAATGTTATGAAAGCTAGAGTTTTGTTTGGCGTGATTGGGTTCGTGTTTGTCCTGCTCGCGCTGTATGTGTTCCCGCCCGTGGTGATGGCCATTGCGCTGACCGTGCTGGCCACCCTGGCGACCTATGAACTGACCGAGCCGACCGGACTGGTCAAAAACCCGATTGTCCTGCGCACAGCATGGCTTTCCGCGCTGCTGTTCGGCGTTTTTGGCGCCATCGCGGGTGCGGGCGACGATGTCCTGCTGCTGTATGCGTGCCTGACTATGGTGGTGGTCGTGGCCTTGTTTGCCGCCCTGCTGCGGCATCACGACACGGTTTCCTTCCCGGAGATCACGGTCGCGCTGTTTGGCGGCGTCGTGCTGCCCATCATGCTGCTGTCGCTGTGGCGCATCTTCTCGATGGACGGCGGCGAGTTTCTGGTGCTGCTGCCGCTGGTGGCGGCCTGGGGGTCGGATACCTGCGCGCTGTTTGCCGGCATGGCGTTCGGCAAGCACAAGCTGGCACCGGTTGTCAGCCCGAAAAAGACGGTTGAAGGCGCGATTGGCGGCGTGGTTGGTGCAACGCTGCTGATGCTGCTGGTTGTGTATCTGTTCAATCGCTTTGCGGATTTGAACATCCACTATGCAGCCGCGGCGCTCATGGGCGCCATCGGCGCGGTGATCGGCCAGGTGGGCGACCTGTCGTTTTCCATCATCAAGCGGCAGACCGGCATCAAGGATTACAGCCACATTTTCCCCGGCCATGGCGGCGTACTCGACCGCTTTGACAGCGTGATCTTTGTGGCTCCGGTGGCCGAACTGATTTTGCGGCTGTTTGCCGCATAAGCAGCATATTGGAAGGACGAAGAGACTACAATGATAGAGAAAAAACGCATTTCCATTCTGGGAGCGACCGGTTCGATCGGCACCCAGACCATCGATGTGCTCGATTCCATCGACGCGCAGGCGGTGGCGCTCACGACCAACCGCAACGTGAAGCTGCTTGAGCAGCAGGCGCGGGCGCTGCGTCCCGAACTCGCAGTCGCCTTTGATGAGGCGGCGGCCAAAGAGCTGAAAACCGCGCTCGCGGATACCGATATCCGCGTGGCTGCCGGGATGGACGGCCTGATTGAAGCGGCCAGCCTGCCGCAGGCCGACGTGGTCGTGACCGGCGTGGTTGGTATGGTCGGTTTGCTGCCCACCATGGCCGCGATTGAAGCCGGGCACGATATCGCGCTGGCAAACAAGGAAACGCTGGTCTGCGCCGGCGGTCTGGTGACCGAAGCCGCGCGCAAGAAAGACGTCAAGATCTTGCCGGTGGACTCCGAGCATTCGGCCATCTTTCAGTGCGTGCAGGCCGCGCAGGGCAACCGTCTGGATAAAATTATCCTGACCGCATCGGGTGGCCCGTTTTTCGGCAAATCGGCCGAGGAACTCGAACATGTGACCCCGGAGCAGGCGCTTCAGCATCCCAACTGGTCGATGGGCGCCAAAATCACCATCGATTCGGCGACCATGATGAACAAGGGGCTGGAACTGATCGAAGCCATGTGGCTGTACGACCTGCCGCCTGAGGACATCGAGGTCATCATCCACCGCGAAAGCATCGTGCATTCGCTGATTGAATTTGAGGACGGCGCAGTCCTCGCGCAGCTCGACGTGCCCGATATGCGTCTGCCGATTCAGTATGCGCTGACCTATCCGGCGCGCGTGGCATGCAAGATGGAACGGTTAAATCTGGCCAAAGTCGGGCATCTGTCGTTCTATGCGCCCGATGAAACCGCGTTCCCGGCCCTGCGCATCGCGCGTGAAGTCGCGCGGCAGAAGGGCGGCGCGGGCGCTGTCATGAACGGCGCGAACGAAGCGGGGGTCGATCTGTTCTTAAAGGGCAAGATCGGCTTTAACGACATTCCGCGGCTGGTGCAGCAGGCACTGGACCGCATCCCCCACGACAAAGACATTTGTTTGGATGATGTGCTCATGCTCGACCGCATGGCGCGTGAGCAGGTCTATGAGAGCCAAGAAAGGTTGAGGTAATCGGTTTATGGACTTTCTTTCCAATCTGCCGGGCATTATCCTGGCGCTGATCGCGTTCGGTGTGCTGATTTTGGTGCATGAGGTCGGCCATTTGGTGGCCGCCAAGCGCAGCGGCGTGCTGGTCGAGGAATTTTGGATTGGCATGGGGCCGACCCTTCTCTCGCACCAGTTTGGGGAAACAAAATATTGTCTGCGGCTGCTGCCCATCGGCGGCGCCTGCGTGATGGAAGGGGAGGACGGCGACGATGGTTCGGTGTCCGAGCGGGCATTTTCCAAAGTCAGCCGCTGGCGGCGGTTTATCATCCTGATCGCCGGGGTTACGATGAACTTTTTGATGGGGTTTGTCATTTTGCTGTTCATCCTGCCGGGGGCGCAGGATGGCCGCATTGTGGTTCCCACGCTGGACGGGTTTTATGAAGGCTTCCAGCATGAGGGCGAAGATGGTCTGATGGTCGGCGACACCATTTTGGAGATCGACGGCTACCGCATCCACCAGCGCAGCGATGTGGATATGGCCATCATGCAGGGCGCGGCAGACGGCAAATTCGACATCACGGTACGCCGTGACGGGGAAAAGGTAGAAATCAAGGATCTGCCCATGCAGCCCAATGTCGAGGTCGATGGGGAGATGAAATACGGCCTGCATTTTGCGACCGTGGAAGCCACGTTGCCCGTGCGCATCCAGACCGCGTTTTGGGAATCGGTGAGCCTCGCGCGGGTCATCTGGGATTCGCTCGGCCAACTGGTCAGCGGCCAGGTGGGGGTTGACCAGCTTTCCGGTCCGGTCGGCGTGACCGCTGTGATGAGCCAGACCGCCAAGGTGAGCTTCCAGTCGTTCCTGTATCTGGTGGCGTTCATTTCCATTAACCTGGGTGTCATGAACCTGCTGCCCATTCCGGGACTGGACGGCGGTCGCCTGCTGTTTTTGCTGGTCGAGGCAATCCGCCGCAAGCCGCTCGGCCCCAAGCTGGAGGGCTATGTCAATGCAGCCGGTTTGGTGCTGCTGTTAGGGTTGATGGTCTATGTGACCGGAAACGATATGATTCGGCTGCTCGGATAAAGGAGAACGGTTATGAAAAGACAGATCAAAGTCGGTTCGGTGCTGGTGGGCGGCGGTGCGCCGGTGTCCATCCAGTCCATGACCAATACGGATACGCGCGATGCTGCCGCGACACTGGCCCAAATCCGGGCCCTGGCGGACGCGGGCTGCCAGATCGTGCGGTGTGCGGTGCCCGATATGGAGGCCGCGCACGCCTTGGGGGAGATCTGCGAAAAATCGCCCCTGCCCGTGGTGGCCGACATCCATTTCGATTATAAGCTGGCGCTCGAATCAATTGCCGCGGGAGTGGATAAAGTGCGCATCAACCCAGGCAACATCGGTTCGGACGACCGGGTCAAGGCCGTCGTGGAGGCCGCACGCGGCCGAAATATCCCGATTCGCATTGGCGTCAATTCGGGCTCGGTCGAAAAGGACATTTTGGCGCAGTATGGTGGCCCGACCCCCGAAGCGCTGGTCGCATCCGCTCTGTATCATGCGTCTCTGCTCGAAAAATTTGATTTTTATGACATCTGTTTGTCCATGAAATCGTCGTCGGTGCCCGATACCATGAAGGCTTACATGCTCGCGCATGAGGAAACCGATTATCCGCTCCACCTGGGCGTGACCGAGGCGGGCACCGAATACATGGGAACCATCAAGTCGGCAGCCGGCATCGGCGGCCTGCTGGCGCTCGGCATCGGCGACACCATCCGCGTGTCGCTGACCGATGATCCGGTCAAGGAAATCTATGCCGCCCAGGCCATCTTAAAGGCCGTGGGACTCAACGACGACGGCATCAACGTCGTATCCTGCCCGACCTGCGGGCGCACGCGCATTGACCTCATTGGCATTGCTGCCGAGGTCGAGCGGCGGGTGGCAAACATCCACGGCAAAAAGCTCAAAGTAGCGGTCATGGGCTGCGCAGTCAATGGCCCGGGCGAAGCGCGCGAAGCCGATGTGGGCATCGCGGGCGGCGACGGCGTGGGTCTGATCTTCCGCAAAGGCGAGATCGTGCGCCGGGTGCCGCAGGACAAGCTGGTGGACGAACTGATGCGTGAGATTGAAACCTTCGAATGATTAAAGGATGGGAGCCTCTATGGCAAGAGCACTGGCCGATCTGTTTGATCGCTGCAAAATAGAAGAATCGGTAAGGGCGTACTTCGACACGGGCGAAGTGCGCTCTTTGGCGGTTAGTTCGGATAAGCGGACGATGATCTGCCACGTGGGGTTTGACGGCATTGTGCCGGTCAAGGCGCTGGGCCTTTTGGAGCGTTCGATTGCCAAGGCCTATGGCCTGACCCGCATGCGCATCTCCCCGCGGTATGAACTGGCTGGGCTGACCGAAGGGTATCTGCAAACCCTGCGGGAACGCCTGTGCCTGGAAACCCCGTCGGCCTGCGGACTGCTGGCCGACAGCCAGTGGAAAACCGAGGACGGCGAACTGCACATCGCCATGAGCGAGGCGGCGCGCGAGTATTTGAAGCTGTCGCTGCACGCCATGGCCGACCGTATCCGTACCGAAACCGGGCTGGATGTGCCGGTAGTCGCGGTGCCGTTTGACGACCGCACGGCTAAGGACATCATCGAAGCACAGCGCAGCGCGCGCAAGCAGGCGCTCGAACAGGCCGCCGAAGCGCTGCCCGAACCGGTCGAAAAGCCCAAGAAGCCGCGTCCGGCGCGGCCGAGCGGGGAAAACCGTTCGTTCCAGCGGCCCAAGGTGGAAAAGGTGGCGGACGAAAACCTCATTTTCGGCAAACTGTATGCCGACGAGCCGCTGTCCATCCGCGACGCGATGGGCGAATACGGCCAGGTGACCATCCGCGGCGAGATTTTCTTTGTCGATCACAAGGAGATCGTGTCCAAAAAGAGCGGCAAGGAATGGCTCAAAGTGTCCTTTGATATCACCGACAATACCAACTCGGTGCGTGTGGCTAAGTTCTTCAGCAAGGAGCAGGCCGAGCCCATCGTGCCGCTGCTCAAGACCGGTGCCTATGTCACCGTACAGGGCAAAATCACCTATGACACCTACGAAAAAGAGAGCATTTTGGAGCCGACCGCTATCGTCAAAGCCAAAAAGCACATCCGCATGGATAAGGCCGACAAAAAGCGCGTCGAACTCCATTTACATACCAACATGAGCGCCATGGACGGCATGAGCTCGACCAAGGCCCTTATGCAGCGCACGAAACTTTGGGAACATCCGGCCATGGCCATCACCGACCACGGTGTGGCGCAGGCCTTCCCGGAAGCCATGCATGCCATTGAGCGCAACAAGATCGATTTGAAAATCCTCTATGGCGTGGAAGCCTATTATGTCAACGACGCCGCCGGGGTATCGGTCGTGCGCGGCACGGGCGATGCACCGCTTGACGGCGAGATGATCGTCTTTGACCTGGAAACCACGGGACTCAAGCCCTCCACCGAGGAGATCACCGAAATCGCCGCCGTGCTGGTGCGGGACGGGCAGATTATCGACTCGTTCCAAACCTATGTCAACCCGCACAAGCCCATCCCAGCTGAGATCACCGAACTGACCGGTATTTCGGACGAAACCGTCCGCGATGCGCCCGATTTGGCCGATGCCGTACCGCGGTTTTTGGAATTTGCCGGAGAGCGGCCGCTCATTGCGCACAATGCAGGCTTTGATATGTCGTTCCTGAACGCCGCGACCAAGCGGCTGGGCATCGAGCGGGCGTTTACGTCCATCGATACACTGGAAATGAGCCGCATTTTGCTGCCGTACCTGAATAAGCACAAACTCAATGTCTTGGCCAAGGAGCTGGCTGTCGGGCCGTTTGAGCACCACCGCGCCAGCGAGGATGCGACCGTGCTTGCGCGCATCTGGATTAAGCTGGTCGATAAAATGCGCGTGGAGCTAAACGCCGCCCGCGTGTCGGACATCAATCCGCTGTTGGCCGGACTGCGTGCCAAGAGCGGTTCGCTCAAAAACCTGAACCGCTATCACTTTATTATTCTGGTCAAGAACCAGGCCGGCCTGAAAAACCTTTATAAACTGATTTCGTACAGTTATCTGAATTATTTCTACAAAAAGCCGCTCATGCCGCGCTCGGAGCTCATCAAGCACCGCGAAGGGCTGATTTTCGGTTCGGCCTGCGAAGCGGGCGAGGTGTTCCAAGCCATGGTCGGCGGCGCCGATTGGGAGGAACTCAAACGCATCGCGTCGTTCTACGACTATTTGGAGATTCAGCCGATTGATAACAACCGCTTCATGATTGAAAAGGGCATGGCCCGCGACGAGGAGGAACTGCGCGACTTTAATCGGAAGATTTTGAAGCTGGCCGACGAGCTGGGCAAGCCCTGCTGCGCGACCGGGGACGTACATTTCCTCGAGCCAGAAGACGAAGCCTTCCGCCGCATCCTGATGGCCGGACAGGGCTTTTCGGATGCGGACAAGCAGGCGCCTCTCTATCTGCGCACGACCGACGAAATGCTGGACGAGTTTGCCTATCTAGGCGCCGACCGCGCCTATGAAGTTGTGGTCGAGAACACCAACAAGATTGCCGATCTGTGTGAAACCATCCGGCCGGTGCCGCGCGAGAACTATCCGCCCAAGATCGAAGGCGCGGAGGACGACCTGCGCAACATGAGTTACGAAAAGGCCAAGCGCATCTATGGCGACCCGCTGCCCGAACTGGTGCAGCAGCGGTTGGACCGGGAGCTAAACTCCATCATCGGCAACGGCTACGCGGTCATGTACATCATTGCGCAAAAGTTGGTGACCAAATCGCTCGAGGACGGCTATCTGGTCGGTTCGCGTGGTTCGGTCGGCTCGTCGTTTGCAGCCTTTACCTCGGACATCACCGAAGTAAACTCGCTGCCGCCCCATTACCTGTGCCCGGACGATAAATATGTCGAATGGCACGACGAATACTCGTGCGGTGTGGACCTGCCCGACAAGGTTTGCCCCAAATGCGGCAAGCCGCTGACCAAACAGGGGTTTGGCATCCCGTTTGAAACTTTCCTGGGGTTTGAGGGCGATAAGGTGCCCGATATTGACCTCAACTTTTCGGGCGAATACCAGAGCCGCATTCACTGGTATACCGGCGAACTGTTTGGGCATGACCATGTGTTCCGCGCCGGGACCATCGGCACGGTCGCCGAAAAGACCGCCTATGGCTACGTCAAAAAGTACAGGGAGGAG
>JAUMSA010000036.1 GCA_031293105.1 Butyricicoccus sp.
AAAAGCATCCGTTCCTGCATGCGCCCTCAAAATTGCATCATCGGCATGAA
This sequence comes from Butyricicoccus sp., assembly GCA_031293105.1. Classification (GTDB taxonomy): domain Bacteria; phylum Bacillota; class Clostridia; order Oscillospirales; family Butyricicoccaceae; genus Butyricicoccus_B. The sequence continues at coordinate 51 of JAUMSA010000036.1, forward strand.
TTTTTTAAGACCGCGTGAACATCCTGTGAAGCCGCCGTATTTGGCGTTACCAGGGGAAATGTGCAACTTTTTCCGCATTTTCGCGCAAAAACGTCGGATGAAATTTCTCTGGGAGGAAAATTTCATCGTATTTTGATTTGACATTTTCGAAGGGCTGTGTTATTATGTAATCGTAATGTAATCAAATCTTGTAACTGTTTTGTAACTTTAGAAATCATTCTGTAACTAGAAGAAGGAGAATCGCATGTCTGCAAACGCAAAGAAAGACAAGGTCTTGCAGTACAAGGGCCACCCCCTAATCCGCAAAGACAATGTCCTGTATTACGGCAGCATGGCTGATAGTCACATTATTATGATGCAGATTCTGGACACCAAGAAGGAAAACGGTCTGGACCTGGCATCCCGTGTATCGGTTCAACTGCAACAAACTTCGCCCAATCTCCGCGCTCGGGAACGTATCGTCAAGAGCACCGAGAAAAACAGCCTGTGGAGCGCGATGGATATCGCTTCGATCTGGCTGCGGCGCGCACTGACAAGTAAGTAAATCAACCTGACAGCTCATAGGAGGTCTTTCCCATGCATTTGTCCAAGCAATGGATCAAATTCGCGGTGACCGGCGCCATGGCCGCTACCCTTTCGTTTACCGCCGCATCTGCCCTGTACGCAGGTGAAGTCACAGCAAGCAGCTTAAATGTACGTTCCGCCCCCGGCGGCGCCGTCATCGGCACCCTGCCGCGCGGCACCCAGGTCGCAGTCATCAGCAACAGCACCGAATGGTACAAGATCGGCTTTGATGGCCAGACCGCTTACGTCAGCGGCGCTTACGTCAACTGGATCTCTGACCGTGAGTTCGATCTGGGCACCGGCGTTGTCAAGTGCTCGACGACCGTAAACTTCCGCAGCCTGCCGAACACCAGCAGCCAGATCCTCGGTTCCCTGACCAACGGCCAGAAGGTCAACGTCATCGGCATCGCGCAGGGCTGGTACAAGGCCGAAGCCAACGGCAAGACCGGTTTCATCTGTGCGGATTACCTGGACCTCACGGGCGGTACGGTCGCTGACAAGTCGACGGTTACCGGTTCCACCACCGTGACCACGGCGGAAGCAACCAGCGGCGTGCGCCAGCAGATTCTCGACTACGCGGCTCAGTTCCTCGGTACCCCGTATGTATACGGCGGCAGCACTCCGAGCGGATTTGACTGCTCGGGCTTCACGTCGTATGTTTATAAGAACACGGTTTGCTCGATCGCTCGTACCTCGTCCGATCAGCGTGCGACCACCAAGAACATCACCATGGACGAGCTGCTCCCCGGCGATTTGGTCTTCTTCGGTTCGGGTGATACGGTCAGCCATGTAGGCATCTACGTTGGCAATGGCCAGTTCATCCACTCCCCGCACACCGGCTCGGTTGTCAAGTACGACACCCTGTCGAGCGGCAGCTACTACAACCGCTTCATCTGCGGCGGCCGTGTGCTGAACGATTAATCTACATAGCATCCTATGCAAAAAGCTCAGGTTTGATGCCTGAGCTTTTGTTTTTCCCACAAAAGTTTTGGACTGCAAAAAAAGAAGCCATCCGGTTTTTGGCCGGATGGCTTTTGGTTCTTACAGAGCACGTACCGAGATCATGCCGTCAATGGCGCGCAGATCTTCCAGGTTGGCTTCGGTGGGCGGCTCGGCGGTATCGACGATGGTGTACGCATAGTCGCCGCGCGAACGGTTGCCCATGTTTTCGATGTTGCACCGAACAGCTGCGGTAATGGACGCAATCATGTTCGGGATGTTCTTATGAATCATGCAGATGCGGTAGCCGCCTTCATACGGCACCTTCAGATTCGGGAAGTTGACCGAATTGCGAATCGTACCCTTTTCCAGGTATTCGGTGATTTCATAAACGGCCATCTCGGCGCAGTTTTCCTCGCTCTCGGGCGTGGACGCACCCAGGTGCGGCAGCGTAATGGCATTTTCCTGCTCCAGGATGCAGTCGGATGCAAAGTCGGAGACATAAGCCGCAACCTTACCGCTTTCGAGCGCCTTTGCCATGGCTTCCACGTCAACCAGTTCGCCGCGCGCCAGGTTGATGACACGCACGCCGTCCTTCATCTTTTCAATGCTCTCGGCATTGATAGTGTTGCGGGTTTCCGGGGTCAGCGGCACATGGATGGTGAGGTAGTCGCAGTTGGCCAGCAGCTCGTTCAGGTCGGTCACATGGCGCACCGCACGGGACAGCTTGAGCGCGCCGTCGACCGACAGGTACGGGTCATAGCCCCATACGTCCATGTCCAGACCAACGGCAGCATTGGCAACCTTGACGCCGATGGCACCCAGACCGATGATGCCCAGACGCTTGCCGGCGATTTCCGGGCCGGCATAGGTGGCCTTGCCCTTTTCGGCAGCCGGGCCGATGTCCGGCGTGCCCTTGAGACCCTTGACCCAGTTGGCGCCCTGGACAATCTTACGCGAAGCGAGCAGCAGCGCGCAGATGACCAGTTCCTTGACCGCATTGGCATTGGCACCCGGGGTATTGAACACCACGATGCCCTGCTCGGAGCACTTGTCGATCGGGATGTTATTGACGCCAGCGCCTGCGCGAGCAATGCACTTGAGATCCTTCGGGAACTCGACGTCGTGCAGCTTGGCCGAACGCACCAGCACGGCATCGTAATCGGTCAAATCCTCGCTGTATGTGTACTTGGCCGGGTCGAGTTTATCCAGGCCCTTCTTGCTGATTTTATTGTATAATTTCACCTGATACATGGGAATCCCCTCCTATAAAAAAGTGAAAGGGGGAACGGGGCGCCATCCCCCGGCGCCCCATCCCCGGGTCAAAATCTTACTGATTGTCTGCGGCAAACTTCTTCATGAAGTCCACCAGCTTTTCCACGCCTTCCATCGGCATCGCGTTGTAGATGGAAGCACGCATACCGCCGACCGAACGATGGCCCTTGAGGTTGGACATGCCGGCTGCCATGGATTCCTTGGCAAACTTGGCATCCAACTCGTCGTTGCCGGTGCGGAAGGTCACGTTCATGTTGCTGCGCGAATCCTTGCGCGCTACGGCCTTGTAGAAGTCCTGGCTGTCCAGGTAGTCATACAGCATGTTGGCACGCTTCTCGGCACGCTCCTGCATGACCTTGACGCCGCCCATCTGCTCAACCCATTCGAGCACCAGGCCGAGCACATAGATGCCGTACGTCGGGGGCGTGTTGTACATGGAATCCTTGTCGGCCATGGTCTTCCAGTCGAGCATGATCGGATACTTTTCCAGCGGGTAGTTCCCCAGCAGGTCTTCGCGCACGATGACAACCGTGACGCCCGCGGGGCCCATGTTCTTCTGCGCGCCTGCATAGATGACGCCGTACTTGCTAACATCTACCGGCTTGGACAGGATGTTCGAGGACATATCGGCAACCAGTTCCACACCAGCCGGGGTAACCGGGTCATAGTGGTATTCGGTGCCGTAGATGGTGTTGTTGGCGCAGATGTAGAAGTAATCGGCATCCGGGCGGATGTCCAGCTCGTCCTGGCTGGGCACGTGGTCAAAGTTGGTGTCCTTGGACGAGAACGCCAGATGGATGTCGCCAAACTTGAGCGCTTCCTTGTAGGCGTTGTTTGCAAAGTTGCCGGTCAGAGCATAATCGGCCTTGCCGGTCTTGAGAAGGTTCATCGGGATGGCTGCGAACTGGGTCGTCGCGCCGCCCTGCAAAAACAGAACCTTGTAGTTGTCCGGGATGGACATGACACGACGCAAAGCGGCCTCGGTTTCCTTAATGATCGTGTCATAGACCTTAGATCGGTGACTCATCTCCATCACGGACATACCACTGCCGTGGTAGTTGGTCATTTCGGATGCAGCCTTTTCCAGCACGGAAAGAGGAAGCATCGAGGGGCCTGCGGAGAAGTTGTAAATTCTGGTTTCTGACATCTTGTAAGTAACCTGCCTTTCATTCGCGGCCACGGGGAAAAAGCGCGTTTGCAAAAGTATTCGTCCGAAAAGTGCAGGAAACTGCCTTTGCCCGCCTGAATCCCCTGTGACCCTTTATCAACT
>JAUMSA010000044.1 GCA_031293105.1 Butyricicoccus sp.
GTGCGGCATGGCAGGCATAAAAGAAATCCGCACGCACATCGGCAGCGTCCAGCAGACCCTAAAGATCACCAACGCGATGTATCTGATCTCGTCTTCCAAGCTGCGCAAGGCGCGGCAGCAGCTCAACAGCGTGGAGCCGTACTTTCTGAAGATCACCTCCACGATTTCGGATATTCTGCACCGCTCCCCCGAAATTGAGCACATCTATTTCGACAAGCGCGAAGACGTAGCCGAGCACAAGGTCGGCTTTATCGTCATCACCGGTGATAAGGGCCTTGCCGGCGCCTACAACCACAACGTCCTCCGTTTGGCGGAGGAGCACATGGCCAAAGTTGCGCACCCGACGCTTTTCCTGATCGGACAGATGGGGCGCAGCTATTTTGCCGCGCGCAACATTCCGGTGGACGGTGAATTCATGTATACCGCGCAGGACCCGACGGTGTCGCGTGCCCGCGATATCGCCGATACCTTCATCCGGCTGTTCCGCACGCGGGATCTGGATGAGGTCTATGTGGTCTATACCGAGATGGTATCACCCGTGCGGCTCGAGCCCAAGGTGCGCAAGCTGCTGCCGCTGGATATCGACGCCTTCCCGTGGGAGCCGCGGCAGGGCGAAGACGGCCCCTACCGGCAGATGGTGACCTATGTCCCCTCGGCCGACCAGGTGCTCAGCCATGTCGTGCCGTCCTATGTCAAGGGCACGATGTTCGGCGCGCTGGTCGAGTCCTTCTGCGCGGAACAGAACGCCCGCATGACGGCGATGGACACCGCAACCGATAACGCGCGCGATATGCTGAAAACGCTTTCCCTGCGTTATAACCGCGCGCGTCAGGCCGCGATCACACAGGAAATCACCGAAATCGTCGGCGGCGCGCAAACCCAAGAAAACGACCTGCCGCAGCAACGGCGGAAAAAGCCGGCGCGCGTCATTCGCTTTTTAGCGGATGGCAGTCGCGCATAGAAAGCGAGGAAACAATATGGAGCAAACAGGCATCATAGTGCGGGTAGCCGGCCCGGTCGTTGATGTGGAATTTGACAGCGGCCACCTGCCTGAAATCAATGAGGCTCTCTGCGTGATGGTGGGAGACGAAAAGCGGACGATGGAAGTCGCGCAGCACATCGGCGGCGACACGGTCCGCTGCATCATGCTCTCCCCCAGCGAAGGACTGGGCCGTGGAGATAAAGTTGTGTCGACCGGAAACCCGATTCGCGTACCGGTCGGCGAAAGCACGCTGGGACGCATGTTCAATGTGCTGGGCGATCCGATCGACGGCAAGGGCGCGGTAGACAGCCCGGAGCGCTGGTCGATCCACCGCGATCCCCCGCCGTTCGAGCAGCAGAACCCCACCACCGAAATTTTGGAAACCGGCATCAAGGTCATCGACCTGCTGGCGCCGTATGCGCGCGGCGGCAAGATCGGCCTGTTCGGCGGCGCCGGTGTCGGCAAAACCGTTCTGATTCAGGAACTGATTCACAACATCGCCACCGAGCACGGCGGCTATTCGATCTTCACCGGCGTCGGCGAACGTACCCGTGAGGGCAACGATCTGTGGCGCGAGATGGGCGAATCGGGCGTTTTGAACAAGACCGCCCTGATTTTCGGCCAGATGAACGAGTCGCCCGGCGCCCGTATGCGCGTGGCGCTGACCGGTCTGACCATGGCGGAGTATTTCCGCGACTGCCAGAAGCAGAGCGTACTGCTGTTTATCGATAACATTTTCCGTTATGTACAGGCGGGCTCCGAGGTTTCGGCTCTGATGGGCCGTATGCCGAGCGCGGTTGGCTATCAGCCGACCCTGGCCGACGAAGTCGGCGCGCTGCAGGAACGCATCACCTCGACCCGTGACGGCGCGATCACCTCGGTGCAGGCGGTCTACGTCCCGGCGGACGACCTGACCGACCCGGCGCCGGCTACCACCTTCTCGCACTTGGACGCGACGACCGTACTGTCGCGTAAGATCGCCGAGCAGGGCATTTATCCCGCGGTTGACCCGCTGGAGTCGACCTCGCGTATTCTGGAGCCCGACGTGCTGGGCAACCGGCACTACACGGTCGCGCGCGGCGCGCAGGAGCTGCTGCAGCGCTATCGCGAGTTGCAGGACATCATCGCCATCCTGGGCATGGAAGAGCTGAGCGCCGAGGACCGCAAGACGGTCGACCGTGCGCGCCGCATGCAGCAGTATTTCTCGCAGCCCTTCTTTGTCGCCGAGCCCTTCACCGGTCTGGAAGGCCGCTATGTCAAGCTGGAACAGACCCTGAGCGGATTTGAGGCACTGCTGGGCGGCGAGCTGGACGAGTATCCGGAGTCCGCATTTGCCATGGTCGGCACCGTGGACGAAGTCCGTGAAAAAGCGCGCGCACAAGGGGCGGTTTGATGGATAACCTGTTTTATTTGGAGATTATCACGCCGGAAAAGCAGTTTTTTGTGGGTTCCGCCGAGGGGCTGGTCATTCCCGCGATCGACGGCTCGTACGGCGTGCAACCCGGCCATGAGCCGGTTGTCACGGCCATCGAGCCGGGCACAGCGCGCTTTCAGGTGAACGGCGTTTGGCAAGAGGTTGTCGTCAGCGACGGGATTGCCGAAATCATGCCGGATTACGCGATTCTTTTGGTGTCCAGCGCCGAGCGCCCCGACGAGATCGATAAAGCGCGCGCCCAGCGCGCGAAAGAGCGCGCCGAGGAGCGTCTGCGCCAGCACCAGAGCGTGCGCGAATACCACCTCTCCAAGGCGGCACTGGCACGCGCCATGGCTCGTCTGCGCGCGGGGTCCAAGTAAGGCCGGCAAGCGGTCTGTTTTTTGCAGACAGGCAGTTGGAATGAACGCGGGCATGCAC
>JAUMSA010000010.1 GCA_031293105.1 Butyricicoccus sp.
TTTTTTTGATTTTTTTTTTTATTATATCATAAAAAGACCGGTTTGCAACACTGTCCGGAATTATTTTTTCCGGACAAACCCTTTCTTCCACACACCGGAAAGGACAAAGGCGGCCGAAGCTGCGGTACCGATCACCCAGCCGACCGGCCAGCTCAGCCAGATGCCGGTTTCGGCCCACCAGGCAGCAAAAACATAGCTCAACCCCACGCGCAAAATCAAATCGGAAAACGTGGAAACCATAAAAGCGCCCATGGCGCCCGCACCGCGCAGCACACCGTCGGCGCACAGCTTGATGGCAATGATGACGTAAAACGGCGCGACAATGCGCAAAAACTGCGCGCCTGCTTCGATGATCGCCGTTTCACTCGCATCGACGAACAGCCCCATGGCCTGATGGGAGAACAGCACATACACCAGCGTGAACGGAATCGCCACGCCAAAGGCCAATCCGAGCGACGCCTTAAGGCCCTGCATCACGCGGTCGGTCTTACCGGCGCCGATGTTTTGCGCCGAAAAGCTGGACGCCGCACTGCCCAAGGCGGTCAATGCGACAATCGTAAAGGTGTTGAGCTTCATGGCCGCCGAAAAACCGCCGATGACTGCCCAGCCATAGCCGTTAATCAGGCGCTGGACGACCAGGTTGCCCACCGAAATGAAGCTCTGCTGCAAGATGCTGGGCACCGCCACGCCGGTGATGCGTCCAAAGATTTGCAGCTGGAACAGCGGGAACCGTCCGCTGGGCAGGGTTTTGAGACGCCGGATGAGCGTAAAGAACGCCAACACCGACGATGCACCCTGTGCCAGGAAGGTCGCCCAAGCGACGCCGTCGACACCCATGCCGCCCGCGGTAACGAACAGCACGTCCAGAATGATATTGGCGATGGACGATGCGATCAGGAAATACAGCGGGGTACGGCTGTCGCCCAGAGCGGTAAAAATGCCGGTACAGATATTATATAGGAACAAAAAGAACAGGCCTGCGGTATAGATGCCCAAATATATGCCCGCATCGTCCAAAATTTCCGGGTCGGTATTCAGCCCCACCAGCATCTGCCGGCAAAAAACAAGCCCGCCGATGGTCAAAATCAGGCTGATGGCCAGGCTGGACAGGATGGAGGTGCTGACCGAGGTTTTCATCCGCGGAAAATCCTTGGCGCCAAAAAGCTGGGATACCACCACCGAGCAGCCCAGGTTCATGCCCGTCGCAAAGGCCATGAACAGCATGGTGATGGGATAGGATGCCCCGATGGCTGCCAGCGCCGTACCGCCGACGAACCGTCCGGCGATCACGCTGTCGGCAATCTGGTATACCTGCTGAAAGGCAACACTCAGCAAAATGGGTAATGCAAACCGCCACAGGATTTTTCCCGGGCGGCCTTCGGTCATATCGGTAATCATAAATTGTCCCCCTATTCTTGTTTCATTATACGCCGTGCATCCCCGGCCCGACAATGGCGGAATTGCTAAAATTCGGTCTCAAAAATCGCAAAATGTTGGAAAAACGCCGTTCAGCGTCCATTCAGCCCCTGATTGAATTTCCACAGGCGTTGTGTTATAATGACAGCGCAAGCGGCTGCGGCCGCTCGTAAAGGAGAGGAACAAAATGAAGCATTTGCTGTTTGTCAATGGCTGCATCCGCGGTGCGCAGTCGCGCACGCTGGAGCTGGCTCATGAATTTTTACATGCTTACCGTGCCCAATACCCTGACACCCAAGTGGATACGGTGGACTTAAATGAATTGCGGCTTCAGCCGCTGTATGCCGACACCTTAGCCGCACGCAACGAGGCCCTGGGCCAGTGGGATAGTCCCCTGTTTGCGCTGGCGCGGCAATTCCGGGATGCCGACCTGGTGGTTTTGGCAGCCCCGTTCTGGGAGGGCACCTTCCCAGCTGCCATGCACACCTATCTGGAACACATCTGCGTGACCGGACTGACCTTCCAGTGCAAGGATGTAGGCTATATGGGCAAGTGCAAGGCCGAACACGCCGTATTCTTCACCACCCGCGGTGGGATTTATGAGCAGGGCGCTGCCGTAGAAGATGACCATGCAGCCCCGTTTTTAAAGACTGTGCTGGGTATGCTGGGCGTGCCGAACTTCCATATGGTCGCAGCCGAAGGCCTGGATATTCAGGGTTTTGACGCCGAAGGCGCCATGGAAACTGCCCGCCGCAAGGCCGAGCAGCTGGCGCATACCTTATAAGGAAGTTCGCTATGCTTTTTCGAGGAACGATTTATGCCTCCACCTTGGGGATGGAAACCGGTCTGACGGTCATCGGGCCGGACGGTGGGCTGGACGGCACCCCGTATGCAGCCGCCTATGTGCTGCACGGCTTGGGCGGCAATGCCGCCAGCTGGGCGGATAAGACCCGCCTGCCGCTCTATGCTGAGCGATATCACACGCTGTTTTTCCTGCCCGAAGTGCAGCGCAGTTTTTACACCGACATGCGCTACGGCGCGCCGTTTTTGCAGTATGTGACCGAAGAATTGCCGCAAATCTGTGAAAACTGGTTCCATCTTTCCGGAAAGCGGGAAGATACCGCGGTCATCGGCGGCTCGATGGGCGGATACGGGGCGCTCAAATGTGCGTTCCATGCGCCTGCACGTTTTGGCGCGTGTGTGGCGCTTGCGCCCGACCGCCTGTTCCTGGGCGATGAAATGGATGACATGCGGCAAATGCCGCCCGAACAGGCCGCGTCCCGGTGGGATGCCGCGCTGCTGCGCGACTTTACCGCCATTTTCGGCACCGAACTGGCGCTCTGTCCGCAGGACAATCCTCTGCGGCTGGCCGAGAAAGCCGCGCTCCATGGGCAGGCTCCCCGGCTGCTGCTCACCTGCGGCCAGCAGGATGCCCGCCTGGCCGATTGCCGCCACTATCATGAAATTCTTACCATGCTCGGCATCGCGCATACCTATACCGAGCAGGACGGCGCCCACGACTGGTATTATTTCGATGCCGCCCTGCAAGAGGCGCTTAAGTGGTTGTATGAAGAGTGAATTGTCAAACTAAGTGCAACAGGAATTGAGTTCAAAGTCCCATAATTCCTGAGCAGAATGGAAGTTAAGAACCTTGCGAGGCCTGGCGTTAATCAACGCCAGGTTTCGTTTTGGTGTAGCAGGAGCGACGCGAGAAAGATTCCTGCCCTTGGGATAAAACTCCCGAAGCAGACCATTCAAATTT
>JAUMSA010000064.1 GCA_031293105.1 Butyricicoccus sp.
GTTTTGCGGTGAGGGATGCACGGCCATCCCGGCTGGTTTGCGCACGACAAACAAATCCTCATCCTCGTACGCCAGATTCAGCGGCAAACCGGGCTGCGGCACAATGTCGCTCCGGTCGGTTTCGCGCACCTGCACCCGCACGACATCCCCGGCATGCAGCCGGTCAATCGACCGCACCGGCTGCCCCGCGACCGTGATGCCCTCCGGGTCTTTCTTCAGTTCCACCAGCAGGCGGTGGGAAATGCCCTCCCGCCGCAGCAGCCGCCCGACCATGACCCCGTCGTGTTCGGCCCGATATTCGACAATACGCATCCATCCGCTCTCCTTTCCTCCCGATTGTACACGTTCAGATAGCTTTCTGTCAATTTGCCGAAACTGCATTTTCTGTCAAATTTTTTGTTTTACGCGCTATCTTTTCCCCAATTCAGTGCTATAATATTGAAGGTACAAATTGGCTTGGTTCAAAGCCATCCCACGTTACCCTTGATTTTTTAGAAGAATCCGCCAGAACAGGAGTTGTTTTTTTGAACCAAATCGAAACCTTGGAAAAACTATGCGCCCTTCCCGGCGTGACCGGTTTTGAGCAGGCTGCCGCCCGCACGGTGGCCGAAATGCTCCGGCCGCTGGTCAACAAGGTCGATATCGATCCGTTTGGTACGGTGACCGGCATTCTGGTCTGTCCGCGGCCAAAGGCCAAGACCGTCCTGCTGGATGCCCATCTCGACCAGATCGGTTTTATCGTCACCGAAGTGCTGGAGGGCGGCTTTTTGCGCTTTATGCCCGTTGGTGGGGTCGACCCCCGCATGCTGCTGGGCTGCGAGGTCACCATCCTGACCCCTACCCCGTTGTATGGCATCGTTTCCTGCACACCGCCCCATCTGATGCAGCCGGGCGACGCCGACAAGGCGGTGCCCATCCACGAAATGCTGATCGACACCGGCCTGCTGGACGCAGCATCCCGCATCCCGGTCGGCACCCCGATCGTCTTCCGTCAGCCCCTCGTGCGGCTGGGAAAGGACGCCGTTTCGAGCAAATGCCTGGATGACCGCGCCGGTGTGCTGGCCATCTTGCAGGCCCTGAAAAAGATCGACCGCAAGAAACTCGGCGTGCATGTCGCTGTGATGTTTTCCGCCCAGGAGGAAATCACTTCGCTCGGCGCCATGACCGGCGCATTCCGCCTGCGCCCGGACTACGCCATTGCAGTCGATGTCAGCCATGCCAAGACACCGGATGCGCCTTCGGATGAAACCTTTGCCTTTGGCGGCGGCGTGATGATCGGCATGGGGCCGAACATGAACACCGCGCTGACCCATGCGCTCATCCGCTTGGCACGCGCCGAGGAGATCGACTACCAGATCGAAGTCATGGAGGGCGACACAGGCACCAATGCCTGGACCATGCAGATCGCCGCTTGCGGCACAGCGCAGGCGATTTTGTCCATCCCGCTGCGCTACATGCACACCCCCATCGAAACCATGCATCTGTCTGACCTGGAGGCAACCGCCGATCTGATCGCATCCTTTGTGCAGCACTTTGACGGGGAGGTGAGCCTGTAATGCTGGAACTGCTGAAAACCTTATGCGCCCTGTCCGGCCCTTCGGGCGAGGAGGATGCTGTGCGTGCCTTTATCCGCGAACAGGCCGAACCGTATGCCGACGAAATCCGCACCGATGCGATGGGCAATCTGATGGTCTTTCGCGCGGGCGCCCGCAAGCCGGAAAAACCCATGCTCGTGTGCGCACACATGGATGAAGTCGGTCTGATTGTCAAGCGTATCACCGACGACGGCATGCTCAAATTTGGCTTTGTCGGCGGCATCGACCCGCGCGTGGTCATCGGCCGGCGGGTCAAATTTGGCGATACGGCTGGCGTGGTTGGTATCAAGGCCGTCCATCTGACCAAGGCATCCGAACGCCGTCACATGCCGGACACCAAAGATTTGTATATCGACATCGGCGCTTCGAGCAAAAAAGCCGCCCAAGCCAAGGTATCCCTGGGCGATTACGGGGTATTTGATTCCGATGTCGTGGAGTTTGGCGACGGTCTGCTCAAGGCCAAGGCCATCGACGACCGCGTCGGCTGTGCGGTCATGCTCAAACTACTCGAAGAAAAACCGGCGGTGGATACCTGGTTCGTCTTTACCGTGCAGGAGGAAACCGGTCTGCGCGGGTCGGCAACCGCTGCCTTTGCGCTCGACCCGGCGGCCTGCCTGGTGCTGGAAGGCACGACCGCAGCCGATCTGGCCGAGGCGCCGGGTCACAAACAGGTTTGTGCCTTGCGGCGCGGCCCGGTGTTGCCCTTTATGGACCGCTCGACCATCTATGACCAGACCCTCTTCACCCAGCTGCGCGATACGGCGGTCCAGCTTGGCTTGCCCTGGCAGCTCAAGCAGATGACCACTGGCGGCACAGATGCCGGACGCATCCATAAAATCCGCGCCGGGGTGCCCACCGCGGGACTGGCCGCGCCGGTGCGCTACATCCATTCCCCGGTTTCGGTGGCCGCGGTCTGTGATATGGAAAATATGCTCGTTTTGGCGCGCAGCTTCCTGCAAGGGCTGGCCCAAACAACAGAATAAGGAGTGCTGCTCATGAGCCAAGTATTTGATCTATATAAAACCCTGGCCAGCGCGTTCGGCCCATCCGGCCGGGAAGCCGAGGTGCGCGAAGCGCTGACCAAGCTGGCACAGCAATATGTCGATGAGATTTCGACCGATGCGCTGGGCAATCTCATCTGCCACAAAAAATCGTCCGGTTCGGAGACCGGCCGCAAAATTTTGCTGGCCGCCCATATGGACTCGCTCGGCATTGTCGTCACCTTCATCGATGACGAAGGCTTTTTGCGGTTTGCCCCGGTCGGCGGCCTGTTCCGCGGCGACCTCATCAACATTCAGGTGCGGTTTGCAAACGGCGTGCGGGGTGTGATCTCCTACGAGGAAAAGACCGCCTTCAAAGACCTGCAAATGCAGAATCTGTTTGTGGACATCGGCGCATCCAGCCGGGAAGAAGCTGAGCAAATGGTGCAGGTGGGCGATTTTGCCGTGTTTGACGCGCCCATGTTCGAGCAGAACGGCGTCATCTGCGGCCCCTATCTGGACAACCGTATCGGCTGTGTTACCCTGCTGCTGACCATGGCCAAGATGCCGCTGTCGGTACCGGATGACCTGTATTTTGTCTTTACCGCCCAGGAGGAAGTCGGGCTGCGCGGCGCACAGACAGCCGCCTTTGCGCTCGAACCCGACCTTGCCATTGCGGTCGATGTGACCGACACTGGCGACCTGCCCGAGCACAAGTACCCCATGGACTGCCATCTGGGCAAGGGCCCGGCGGTCAAGGTCATGGATCATTCGGTGCTGTGCACTCCCAAGGTGCGGTCGGCGCTCGAAGAAGCCGGACTGATGGCTGCCGTTCCGGTGCAAAAGGATATCCTGCAATTCGGCGGCACCGATACCGCAGCCTTGCAGCGCAGCCGGACGGGCGTACCCGCCGGGGCGATCTCCATTCCGACGCGGTATATTCACTCGCCCAGCGAGATGTGCGCGGTGCGCGATGTCGAGCAGGCCGCTGCGCTGCTGGCCCAGGCGCTGCTGCATACCCTGTAACTCGTTTTTGCCGCAAAAAAGCGTATCCCGAAAGGGATACGCTTTTCTTATGCCCAGGGTGAATTATACTATCAAGTGCAACACTTTAGGAAAA
>JAUMSA010000070.1 GCA_031293105.1 Butyricicoccus sp.
ACTATATTATATCCTGCTTTTTCTGTCAATTTTAAATTGGAATCTCCTCTAAATAAGGCTATAGAGCATGTTGAACTGCATCTTCACGCAATCCAGTTTTATCAGCTCATTTTCTATTACGAGGAGGATTTCGTTATGTTATCAGATAAGCATCATATGATCTGCAGGAAGTTTGGAATTAACAAACTGACTTCCTTTCAGCAGAAAGTGATGGATGATCTTGACTGCGGTTATGATGTCATTGGTCGGACGCGCACCGGAGAAGGAAAAAGCTTTTGCTATCTGTCGCAAGCCATTTTATATCCAAATGATTTATTGCTTGTGATCACACCTACGATTTCACTCATGCGGGATCAGATACGGCAGTGTGAGAAGTTTGGTATTAGCGCTGCCTGTCTGTATCACGATAACCCGAAGAATGACATGATCCTTGCCCAACTACAGAAGGGGAAAATTCAGGCTTTGTTCGTATCACCGGAGAGATTGGCCAACCATAAACTGAAAGCCGCTCTGCAGAAAATCATCATTCACATGATTGCAATTGATGAAGTGCATTGCCTGATCGAATGGGGCAGCGAATTTCGTCCGATGTACCAGAACATTGGCAAGTTTATTCGCAAACTGCAGCATCGTCCTGTGATTGCGGCATTCAGTGCAACCATTCCTCCGAACGATATTCCTTTCCTTGCCTCAGTCTGAATATGGATGAGTATCGAGTCCATAGCGGTAAACTCAAACGCACCAATCTTTATCCAAAAATAATTCGTCAAGACAGATGCTGCGCGTTATGAGAAAATTTGCAAAGCGATTGATAAAGTCCCCAGGGATGGGCGCATTATAATCTATTGCACTCGAATTTGTGACGTGGAGGATATGCTGGAATATCTGGTCGGGGAGTGTGAAATTTCCCCTGCTGAGACAACCATCTGCCACAGTAAACTACATGATCGCCAAAGCCAAGAAGAGCGCTTCCTCTCCGGTGAAGCGCGTATTATGGTGGCGACATCCGCATTTGGTATGGGCGTCCATATTCCGAATATCCGGTTGGTGATCGTTTCGCAGTTGCCTTTCAGTATTCTGGCATTTTACCAGATGGCAGGCCGTGCCGGACGGGACGGTGAAAAGGCCAAAGCTTTGCTGCTGTATAACGGCAACGATTATCAGACGAATCTTGACATCATCAGCGCCAAAGATGAGTATGCGGTGCAGGCTGTGGATGCTCTGTATGCTCTTTGCCAATCGGATGACGATCTGCATACACAGGTAATCGACTACCTGCTTGGAAAGGCGGGAGTATGATATGGATTCCCACTATAGCATTCACACAATCGAACTTTTCCACAGACTGTCCCGGAAGTGGTGCAATATTATGTTTGATACACTCAAACGCACCAAATCCGGCAAATTCTTTTTAGATACCACCTATCATTCAGATACCGGTATGGAAAAGTATATCAGCACGGCATTCAGTAATCATGGTATGGTTATCTACCTCTACCAGCAAAGGCGTAGTAAAAATAAAACAGAAAAGAACTTGTCTTGCTCCATTTGATTTCGATTGAATCCATCGAGCCTGATTGGAGGAAAATATCAGCCCAAAGAAGTATTTTGGGCAGAGGAAAAGCAGCTTACGAACTTAAAGAAAAAGATGGATGAGCTGCTGCGGAAGCTTGGCCTGAGCATCACGTTTCAGGATTTGACACTGTCTCGGATAGACTGTTGTCTTGACTTATTCCCTGACTCGCAGGAGTGGGTAGATGAAGCGTTGCGGGTAATACGGCGCAGTAAGATCATGAAGGCCTACAAAGAAGACCGATTTCCAAAAGATGACCCTCGGCACAAAGCAAAGAATGAACATTCCTGGCGGATTCGCTGCAAAACGACCACAATCACTGCATATGATAAAACCTTTCAGCTTACAGAAGAGCAGCTCCTTGAGAAGTATGATGCCCCCAAGTTGCGTTTCGAGGTTTCCCGCACAAGCGCGAAGTTTAAACATGGTTTGAATGATGAAGTCAAGGGCGACAATCAAAAAAATCCTCCATACAGTCATGGAGGGCTCTGAAGAAACGATTCGAAAATATCTAAAATCAATTCATGCAGACACCCCTTTTGTGAAGTATGAGGAATGCATGAGGCAGATTACGACGGTGAAAAGCAAAAACACCCGTCGACACATGAAAAAGCTGACAGATAAGCTATCTAACTGCAAGAGCTATGCACATTTCTTCCAGCCAGCTCCGGACAGTAGAGAAAGCGTTTGATCAACTTGGCATCAGTCCGATTACACTCCGAAACAAAGCACCGTTCGACAAGCAGAAGCTCCTGAATGAAATGAAAAATCTGCTCTGACCAGGCAACTGAAATAAGCCGTTATCTTGACATAGACAGAGCATATGCTATAATAAAGGGTAGAAAAGGGCGCTGCCGGTAGGCGGTTAGCCCCTATGATTGGTACGAGAAGTAACCGTTCATGTAGGAGTGAGGCGGTTACTTCTTTTTATTGTCTAAAATACGCTCGATAAGTACGAGTATGATTACAAGTATTACGAGATATTCCATACAACCGCCCCCTTTCAGGGGCAAGACTTAACCGCCTACCGCTGGCGCGGCAGCGCCTAAAACAAAGTATAGCAGAATTCGACAACCCGTGCAACCACTTGGCGATCTG
>JAUMSA010000131.1 GCA_031293105.1 Butyricicoccus sp.
GTTCCAGCTGGCCCGGGGGCTGGGTACCACGGTCGATGAACTTTTACATACAGAGGAATAAAAAAACGCGGGACATGTCCCGCGTTTTTTTTACCGCATTTCATATAAGAACTCTTCGCCGCTTATCAAAATGGAAATGCACAACTTTTCTTCCGTGCTGTCTTTTGCAGTCTCTGGAACTTCCACAAATCCATAGCCCGTATAAACATCTTCGGTAAGCGGCTCAAAGTTGATGGACATATTGGTCGAGGAATTATCATAATACCGATAGGTTTCTTTCATTTCGCCATCTGGAGATACAAGATACTGCCTGCCGTCTTCAAACGTATAGCCATCCCCATACTGGACGGTCATCGCGACCGGGCTTGAACTCAAACTTTCTTTGCCGATATAGCTGAGCGTGTAGTCGCAGCGCAAAAGTTCCTTGTCGCTATCCATGATCTCAACAACATAGTTATCGGCAATTTCCGAACTTTTCCCGACAAACTCTGCATTAGTTAAGGTAAACTCGAATTTATCGGTTGTCACGGTTTCATTCAGCTGTATGGTTTTGTCTTCTGTCTGTGCGCCGGAAGAAGTGCTGCTGTCTGCCGCCGAATTCTCTCCCTTAGCCGATGTGCTGTTTTCTCCGCCGCAAGCGGTAAACGACAAAGTCATGACAGCCGCCAATATGAACGCAATCCATCTTCTCATGGGCACCGCTCCTTTCTTTGTTGTCGGACATTGCATTTTGGTAATGCTTACTAAAAAATTAACATACACCCATGCACATGTCAAGCTATATGCCCAAAGCTGCGGTTAAAAAACAAACGCGGGAGCGTACTCCCGCGTTTGTTTATTGCCGTTTGAGTTTTCACAAAAACCAGCCGAGTTCCTCTTTCGCTTCACCCGAAAGAATCAGGCACAGGGCATAAACGCCTGCCCCGGCCACGATCGCGCACACCAACCGTAGCAGGTTGCCGCAAGGCAGCAGCGTGCAGCACGCCAGCGCGGCCGCGCCGCACAAAATGCCGCTGCCCAGAATGCGGACAAACGAACCGAGCGGCACACGCCACATAAAATACTTGCGCACCCGGAAAGCGGTCAGGAAGAAATAGGTCGCGAACGCAACCACCGACCCCATCGCGCCGCCGGTAAAGCCCATTACATGCACGAAAGCGATGCTGGATACGATCTTGACCGCCATGGCGATCGCGCAGTTGGACAGGACCGGTTTGGTGTCCTGTTCAAGTTCATAGCCCTTGTTCGCGTATTCGGTCAGACCCATAAAGACCATGGCAAACGCGGTCATCCAGATGACCGGTGCGCCCGCATCATAGCCTTCGGCAAAGAACACCCGGCAGAAGGTGGTCGAAACCGCGGCCAGACCGAAAGCGGCCGGCAGAGCGACCAGCAGATACAGCCGTACCCCGGCGCCCAGCAGCACCTTGGCTTCGTCGTGGCTGCGCTCGTTCCAGGCGCGCAGCACCGCCGGATACACCCCGCGCAAAACGCCCACCGATAGCATGGTGAACACCGAGTTCGGAATGGAACTGTTGTAATAATAGATGCCGCCCGTCGCGTCGCCGAACACGCCATAGATGTAAAACCGGTCAAACAGGGTCAGCAACCCCGAACACAGGGCCACGCCCATCAGCGGCACGCCGTAGGCGAGCAGCTTGTTCAGCATTTGCCGGGAAGCGCGCTTGAATCGCACAACCGAGGGCATCCCGAGCGCAAAGACAGCACCCAGCGCACCCACGCCATCGGCGATGATGTTGGCGAGAAAGCCCGGTGTCGGGTCGGGGAAATTGCTTTTCCCGCCCACGAGCACAATGGCGACAATCAGTTTCAAAGATGCCGATACCAGCGAAAACAAAATCGCCGGCCGCACCCGGTCGAGCTGAACGAGCGTATTGATCAAAATGGTAAACGCGGTATAGGTGCAGAACATCACCGCACCCGGGAGGAAACGGCTGTCGCCGGTCGCGACGCCCAGCACGGCGCAGGCCGCCACACCGACCACGCCCATGATGATGTACACGACCGTCATGGTGGACAGCAGACTGCCCGCCTTGTCCCGTTTGTATTCCTCGGCGGCATAGCGGGTGGAGGAGTTGGCCATCCAAGCTGCCACCAGCAGATAGGCAAAATTCATAGTTTGCTGCACAAAGCCGAAAGCGCCCGCCGCATCCTTGGTGAAGATGTGGGTGTACAGCGACGACATGAGCAGCAAAAGCACGCCTTCCAGCACTTTCGCCGGCAAAAAGAGCATGGCGTTGCGTGTCATGGTATTTTTTTCAGACATGCACAAAGTCCCTTCTGTTACACGATACTTATAGTACAGTCTAGCACAGCGTCGGGCAAATTGCAACGGACCGGCCAAAATACATGCTTTTTTTGTGCAAATTGTTTGTCCAAAAGCATTGACAAATGGGTAAAAAATCCCTATACTCGAATATGGTTTGAATGCAAACTAAATTGCCGCACAGGGGGCGCACCATGCAAGACGTTGGATTGCACTACTGGATGCTCATTGGACAAAGCCGGTTTCACCGGACCATAGCCCGGCGGGTTTGCGCCGGGGGATTGCTGCCCGGCCAGCCGAAAATTTTGGAGTTTCTTTTTGCGCACGACGGCTGCACCCAAAAAGAAATTGGGCAAGGCTGCGTGTTGGACAAGTCCACCGTGACCAGCCTGCTTGGCCGCATGATGGACGCCGGGCTGGTACGGAAGGATGCCGGAGAGGATGACAAACGCACGGTTCGTATCCGCCTGACTGAAAAAGGCCGGCAAAAGGCCGCCGAGGTGTGCGCCGTGTTTGCAGACGTGGACGCGCAGGCCTGGCAGGGCGTCAGCCCGGCCGAACAGGAACAGTTTGTGCGTATCCTGCGGCAGATTATTTTAAATTTGGAAGGAATGGAAGACGAATGAAAACCTTTATGCACCGTTACCTGTGGTTTGTGTTTGGCGTGCTCCTCAACTCCTTTGGGGTTGCGCTGATCACCAAAGCTGCGCTTGGCACCTCGCCGATCTCCAGCATCCCGTATGTGCTCAGCTTTGCGTTCCCGTTTACCTTTGGGCAAATCACATTTGTATTCAATATGCTGTTCATCATTGGGCAGTTTGTATTGCTGCGTAAGGGCATTCATCCGATTCAGTGGCTGCAAATTGCCGTCAACCTGATTTTCAGCGTCTGCATCGACTGGAGCATGAATCTGCTCGCTTGGTTTGAGCCCTCTAACCTGGTCAGCGAAGCGGTCGCTCTGGTGCTCGGCTGTGCGATCTTGGGCCTTGGCATCAGCATCGAAGTTGCCCCCGACGTGCTGATGGTTCCCGGCGAGGGACTGGTAAAGGCCCTCACCCAGGTCAGCGGCAAGCGCTTTGGTTCGATCAAAATCGGTTTCGATGTTTCGCTGGTTGTCATTGCCTGCGTGCTGTCGGTTGTATTCCAGCATCCGCTCCAGGGCCTTGGCATCGGCACGATTGTTTCGGCGCTGATTGTCGGTCGGTTCGTCAACTTCTTTAACCGCTATTTGCCTCTGATTTCCCGCATTGCTGGACTCAAGCAGTGCGCGGCATAAAATAGACCCATCTTTTCACCCCTCGAAAACGCGCAGACCGCTTGCCGGCTGCGCGTTTTTCTATTTGGTCAAACAGGTTGCTCTGGCGCTCGGCCGTCCAAGCGATTATAATGAAGGGGAGAATGACAACGCCGCCCCTTTGGGTGGCCGATGGGAGGATCTATTTTGATTCGTGCTGTGATTTTTGATATGGACGGGCTGATGTTCGACACCGAACGGATATCCTATGAGCTGACGCATGACATCTGCGCCCGGCACGGGCTGGATTATACGCTGGACATGAAACGGCGCATGTGTGGGGCAAATTTTGACGCCTGTACGCGCATATTCCGCGAGGAACTGGGCATCGACGATTCCGTTTTGACCTTTGGCCAATGCTGGAGCGAGGTACGCGAGCGGATGGCGCAGGACTTTGCGGCCCATGGCATCCCCTGCAAGCCCGGCCTGCGTGAGCTGCTGGACTTTTTAAGTGCGCACGGCATCCGCATGGCGGTCGCTTCCGGGTCATCGACTGCAGTGGTGCAGAAATACCTGGATTTGGCCGGTTTGCCCGCGTGTTTTTCTGCCCTGGTGGGCGGGAGTGACATTCAAAACCCCAAACCCGCGCCCGACTGCTTTTTGCTGGCCGCCGAGCGGCTGGGGGTGGAACCGGCCGATTGCCTGGTGTTAGAGGATTCCAACCGTGGGCTGCAAGCCGCGCTGCGTGCCGGGATGCATGCCATTTGGGTGCCCGATCTCGACCGGCCCGACCCGGAAACCGAGCAGCGGCTGGATGCCGTATGTCCATCGCTGGCCGACGTGGCCAACTGGCTACGCCCCCAAATCACCCCCTGAGACACAAAAAAGCAGGCACGGAAAGTGCCTGCTTTTTTCGCTTTTTATACATCGACTTTGTAATGTTCGATGGCGTCCTCAACGCCCTCGTGCGGGCTCTTTTTGCCGTACTGGTCGACCTTCATCCGGCTCTTGGGCTCGTGGGTCAGGCTGCCGGCGCCGCCAATGCAGCCGCCCGGGCAAGCCATGCCTTCGATGAAGTTCTTGCCCAACTTGCCGACCTTGGCCTTGAGCAGGGCAACCTTGCATTCCTCGATGCCGCTGCAAATCTCGGCCTTGACTTCAAAGTCCAGGTTGCGCTCCTTGGCAACTTGCAGCACCGCTTCGGTCAAACCGCCCGAACGGCCAAAGACACGGCCAAAATACGACGCATCGTTAATCGGGGTTTCGTCCATTTCGGGCAGGTTGATCTCCTTGGCGTCGATCATAGCCTGCAATTCTTCAAAGGTCAGCACGCAGTCAATCCACATATCAACCGTGGGCTTGCACTTTTCTTCCTTCTTCGCCGTGCACGGCCCAATGAAAATGGTCTTGACCGGGGTATCGGCGTTGATCTTGATAAACTTACCGATTTCGGCCATCGGCGACAGGTTGTGCGAAATGTTTTCCGCCAGTTCGGGCATCTGCTTCTGGATATAGGAAACAAATGCCGGGCAGCAGGACGAGGTCAAGAAGCCCTTTTCGGCCAGCTCCTGGGCTTCCTTATCGGCGACCATATCGGCGCCCATTGCGGCTTCGACAACATAGTCGATGCCAAGGGCCCGGATACCGGAAGCCACCTGGCCGAGCGAGCAGTCGTCAAACTGCGACGCAATCGCCGGAGCTACGATGGCGGCAACCTTATAATTGCGTTCGCCGAAGCGGTCAACCGCGTTGTGAATCAAATTGATGGCATCCACCATGAACGATTTGTCCATCACCGCGCCGAACGGGCAAGCGGATACGCAGGCGCCGCACGAAATGCACTTATCCGGATTGATAGCCGCCTTCTTTTCCTCGTTCATCGAGATGGCGCCTACCTTGCACGAGCGTTCACACGGGCGCACATGCTCGGTAATCGCACCATAAGGGCAGACCTTGGCGCAGCGGCCACATTCGATGCAGGTGTCCAGATCGATCACGGCGCGGCCGTTCTTGTCCTTGGAAATGGCATGCTTGGGGCAGTTTTTGATGCAGCGCTGGGAAATACAGCCGCGGCACGACTCGGAAACGGTATACCGTTCGACCGGGCATTCGTCGCAGGCGATCGGGATAACTTCGATCACGCTCGGATTGCGGCGGTCGCCGCCCATAGCCAGGCGCACACGCTCCTGCGCAATCGCGCGTTCCTTGTAGATGCAGCAGCGCATCGTGGCTTTGGGCCCCGGGGAAATAATCTTCGGAATCTCGTAATAGGACTCCATCAGGTTGCCCTCAAAGGCGCGGATGGCAACTTCTTTCAGTATGCGATACTTGAGCAGCTGCACATCGGTTTCAAATGTTCTCATGTTCTTTCCTCCACTTCACTCAATACAAACTTTATCTTTCCAAAACCCTCTCTATTGTCTCGCCTGTTTCCCGGACGGGCTTCAGGCGTTTTGCGCTTTGTACTTGGCCACGCCATCCTCATAGAGGTTGCCGCCCACGCAGTCCATGGACACAATGGCGGTAAACCCTTCGACGGTCAGCCGCTTGACCGATTCACAGCCCAAGTCGTCGTAGGCGACCACTTCCAAGCCCTTGATTGAGTCGGCTTTGACCGCGCCCGCGCCGCCGATGGCCACCATATAGACCGCGCCGTTGCGGCGCATAGCGTCCACTACTGCGGGGCCGCGCACACCCTTGCCGATCATGCAGCACAGGCCGGCGTCGAGCAGCGCCGGGGCATAGGGGTCCATCCGGCCCGAAGTAGTCGGGCCGACCGAGCCGATCACCTGGCCGGGCTTGGCCGGGGTCGGGCCTGCATAATAGACGGCTGCGCCGGCCAAATTAAATGGCAGGGGGGTGCCCTCCTGCATGGCGGTCACGATGCGCTTGTGCGCGGCATCGCGCGCCGTATATAAGGTGCCGGTCAGGGTCACGGTATCGCCCGCGCGCAGCTTGGGCGCCATGGCCTTGAGGTCATCGGTATGTAAATCATAATGTGCCATTGGGAGTCCCTCCATTGCGCGCCGGTTTGACGCTTCGCAGTACATCGTCTAAGGCGGTATGCCGTTCGGGCGCCGGGGCCGGCGGATTTTTTTCGTCCGGCGTTTCCGGGTCGCTGCCCAGCCGGTTTAGGATTTCTTCGGTGCGGCGGCGCGCCTCATCGGCGGCCTGCTGGGTGCGGCGCAGGGTGTTGCTGTACTCCTGCCGCGTGTGTTCGAGTTCGCGTTTCATGGCCTCGATGCGGCGTTCGGCATCGGCTTCGATCTCGGCCGCATGCTTTTGCGCCTGCTCTTCGAGCTCCTGTGCGCGCCGGTGGGCACACAGCTCAATCTCGGCCAGATGGTCACGGGCAGCCGTATATTCGTCCGACCGCGCTTGCAGCTTTTTATTTTCCTCCCGCAGGCGGGCACACTCGCTTTCGAGCGCCTTATACTGCGTGTGCAGCTCCTCGTAACATTCGTTTTGAACCGAGGCCTCCTCGCCCGCCATCACCAACGAGCGGTCGCGCTCGTCTACGTCGGCCTTGGCCTTGTCCAGCTCCCGAGTCATCTCGCCCAGACGCTCGAGCAGTCCAGCGTTTTTCTCCGTCAGTTCGGCCACCTGAGCGGCCTGGGCCTTGGCGTCCTGCTCGGCCCGCTCCAGCTGCCCCTTTAATTCTGCAATTTCCTGCGCATGTTTTTGCGCGGCCTCTTCGATATATTTGAGCACGTCGTCACGCTGAAATCCGCCGACAACCGCACTGCGAAAGCCGATCTCCAGATCGTCCATAGGAGGCCCTCCTTTTTCTGTCCCGGCTGTTTGTTTAATTTCTGTCAAACCTATTATAACAACGCCCTGAGCTGTTGACAAGTGGCAATGGGCGAGAAAAAAAGCATTTTCCGTTGCATTCCTTGTGCATGCGTGCTATATTTATATGG
>JAUMSA010000151.1 GCA_031293105.1 Butyricicoccus sp.
GCTGAGCAGCAGCACAATGGCCAGGATGGCCACCAGCACTACCGCGCCAATGCCGAGCAGGAACACCAAACTGAAATACATGGCTTTCCCCTCCGGTTTATTTTTCCCAAAGTGTGGTGTAGAAACAGGTGCGGTTGCCGGTGTGGCAGACCGGGCCCTTGGGTGTACCGACGTAGATGAGCGTATCGTCATCGCAGTCGGACAAAATCTTGCTCACAAAGATGAAATTGCCCGAGGTTTCGCCCTTGTTCCACAGCTTTTGCCGCGAACGCGAGAAAAACCACGCCGTGCCGGTGTCCATGGTCAGTTTCAGGGCTTCTTCGTTCGCGTAGCCCAGCATAAGCACCTCGCCGTTCCGCTCGTCCTGGCAGATGACCGGAATCAGCTCACTTTTTACAAAAAATTTGGATAAATCCATATCGTTCTCCTTTACCGCACCGGGATATTCCGCCCGCGCAGGTATTCCTTGACCTCGTGGATGCTCAGTTCACCATAGTGGAACAGGCTGGCCGCCAATGCGGCAGTCACATCGGTCTGTTCAAAGGCATCGGCAAAGTGCTGCAAGGTGCCGCAGCCGCCCGACGCGATGACCGGGATGGGCGCCGCCTCGCACACAAGCTGGGTCAGCTCCAAATCAAAGCCCGACTTGGTGCCGTCCTTGTCCATGGAGGTCAGCAGGATTTCGCCCGCGCCTCGCTCATACGCTTCGCGCGCCCAGGCGATGGCGTCCTTGCCGGTCGGTGTGCGGCCGCCGGCCACATACACTTCAAAGCCCGACGGGGTCTTGTCGCTGCGGCGCGCGTCGATGGCCACCACCACGCACTGGTTGCCGTATTTTTCGGCCGCGCCGTTGATGAGGTCGGGGTTTTTGACCGCCGCCGAATTGACCGAGATTTTATCCGCGCCCGCGCGCAGAATGTCCTTGAAATCCTCGACTGTGCGGATGCCGCCGCCCACGGTCACGGGCACGAACACTTCCCGGCAGGTGCGGCGCACCACATCGGCAATGGTCGCACGGTTGTCGCTCGTTGCCGTAATGTCCAGAAAGACGATCTCATCCGCGCCCTCCTGAGAATAAAACTTGGCCAGTTCAACCGGGTCGCCCGCGTCGCGCAGGCCGACGAAATTGACCCCTTTCACCACCCGGCCGTCCTTGACGTCTAGGCAGGGGATAACACGTTTTGCCAGCATGGTTCAGTCCTCCACTGCGCGGATGGCGGCCGCCAAATCGAGCGAGCCGGTATAGACCGCCTTGCCGGCAATCGCGCCATCGATGCCCAGGTCGTGCAGCTTTTTGACGTCTTCCAGGGTGGTCACGCCGCCGGATGCGATGATCTGGCACGAAACCGCCTGCCGCAGCTGGCTGAGCTGGTCGAAGTTGGGGCCTGCCAGCATGCCGTCCTTATCGATATCGGTGAAGATGATGGTCTGCACGCAGTAGGAATCCATCAGGGACGCAAACTGGAGGAAATCCTCGCCCGAGTCCTTGAGCCAGCCCTCGGTGCGCACGGTGCCACCGCGCGCGTCAATGCCGACCGCAATCTTTTCGCCGTATTTGAGCACCGCGTCGCGGACAAACTCCGGGTCCTTAACCGCCGCCGAGCCGATGATAACCCGCGACACGCCCAAATCGAGTACAGCGTCCACGTCGGCCATGGAGCGGATGCCGCCGCCCAGCTCGACCGTGGCGCCGGTCTCGCGGATGACCCGTTCGACCACGCCGTAGTTGGCGTGCGAGCCGTCCTTGGCTGCGTCCAGGTCCACCATGTGGATCATGGTCGCGCCCGCGTCCAGAAACCGCTTGGCGGTTTCGACCGGGTCCTCGGCAACCTTGTGCGCGGTCTCATAATCGCCCTTTACCAGGCGGACGCACTGTCCGTCCTTGAGGTCAATGGCAGGTAAAATCTTCATGCGTTCGCCTCCGTTAAATTCGCAAAGTTTTTCAAAATGGTCAGGCCGACCGGGCCGCTCTTTTCCGGGTGGAACTGGCAGCCGAACACGTTGCCGCGCGCGACCATGGCCGGTACCGACACGCCGTAATCGGTCGTGCACGCAAGGTCGGCCGGGTCGGCCGGGCAGGCGGCAAACGAATGGACGAAATAGACATAATCGCCCTCGTGCAGCCCTGCGGTCAGCGCGTTGGGGCGCTCGATATGCAGCGCGTTCCAGCCAATCTGTGGCAGTTTGAGGTCGGTCTGGATGCGCTCAATGCGTCCGGGCAGCAGACCCAGGCCCTTGCACAGCCGCACCTCGTCCGATTCCTCGAACAGCATCTGCATGCCAAGGCAGATGCCGAGGAAGGGCTTCTCCTTGGCCGCGGTCAGCACGGCTTCGGTCAGGCCGGAATCGGCCAGCGCCTGCATGGCGTCCGGGAAGGCCCCCACGCCCGGCAGGATGACGCCCGCCGCCTGTTCGATGATGTCCGGCGTGTCCGCGATTTTATTTTCATAGCCGAGAAAGTCGAGCGAATTGTGTACGCTCATCAGGTTCCCGGCGCCGTAGTCAATAATTGCAATATAACTCATGGGTTCCTCCGGTTACAGCACGCCCTTGGCGCTCAGCACTTCGCCGCCGGTCTCGCGCACGGCTTCCTTGAGCGCACGCGCCAGTGCCTTGAAGATGGCTTCGGTGATGTGGTGGGCGTTCTCGCCGTACATGCTCTTAATGTGCAGGGTAATGCCTGCGTTCATGGCAAAGGCACGCAGAAATTCCACGGTCAGGCAGGTGTCATACTGCCCGCACATGGGCTGCGGCATGGGCGCGTCATAGACCAGATAAGGCCGCCCGGAGATGTCGAGCGCACAGAAGCCGAGCGCCTCATCCATGGGCACATAGGCCGAGCCGAAACGCGCGATGCCCGCGCGGTCGCCCAAAATGTTGGCCAGCGCCTGGCCGAGTACAATGCCCACGTCCTCGACCGTGTGGTGGCCGTCCACCTCCAGGTCGCCGGTGCATTTGATAATCAGGCCAAAGCCGCTATGGACGGCGAACGAATTGAGCATGTGGTCGAAAAACCCGATGCCGGTTTCGATCTTGCGCTCGCCCCCGTCCAAATTGAGGTATAGGGCGATCTGGGTCTCCTTGGTTTCGCGGCATTTGGTACATTGCCGCAGTTCGGTGCGGATATTCGGCATAATTATTCGTCCTCCTCGGGTGCGGCAAAGCGCACGGCGATGCTGTTGGCGTGTGCCCCCAGCTTTTCGGCATTGGCCAGGGCGACGATGTCGTCGGCTAGGTTTTGCAGTTCGTCGCGCGAATATTCGATCACGCTGGTCTTTTTCAGGAAGGTATCGGTCGACAGGGGCGAGAAGAACCGCGCGGTGCCCGAAGTGGGCAGCACGTGGCACGGCCCTGCCATATAATCGCCCAGCGGTTCGGGCGAATACTGGCCGAGGAAGATCGCGCCCGCGTCGGTCAGCAGCGGCAGCAGCTCACGCGGCTCGGCTGTGCACACTTCCAAATGCTCGGGGGCGATTTGGTTGGCCATTTTGCAGGCGTCGGTCAGTTCTTCAAAAACGACCGCGCAGCCGTAGTTCTGCACGCTCTCGCGGATGATGTCCCAGCGCGGCAGCGCCTTGCCCATGCGTTCCATTTCGCACGAAATGGCCTGCGCCTGAGCCATGGAGTCGGTGAGCAGCACGGCCGACGCCAGCTTATCGTGCTCGGCCTGGCTCAAGAGGTCAGCAGCCACATAGGTCGGATTGGCCGTGTGGTCGGCGATGACCAGCACCTCGCTCGGGCCTGCGATCATATCGATGTCCACGGTGCCGAACGCCATCTTTTTGGCGGCTGCCACATAGGCGTTGCCCGGGCCGACGATCTTATCCACCTGCGGGATAAAGCCTGCGCCATAGGTCAGCGCGGCGATGGCCTGGGTACCGCCCACAGCGATGACCATATCCACGCCCGCAATGTAAGCGGCCGTCAGCACCTCGGTAGACAGGTTATCGGTCGGGGGGGTGACCATGATGAGCTGCTCAACTCCGGCCACCTTGGCCGGAATGGCATTCATGAGCACGCTCGACGGATAGGCCGCCGTGCCACCGGGCACGTACAGCCCCACCCGGTGCAGGCCGCGCACGGTCTGCCCGAGTACAGCGCCGGGCGCACGCCGGTATTCCCAGGTTTTGACCATCATCTGTTCGTGATAATCGCGGATGTTGGCGGCCGCTTTTTCCAGCGCACTGCGCAGGCTTTCGCTGCACGCCTGATAAGCCTTTTCCAGCACTGCGGGAGAAATCACATAGGGTTTGGTTTTATCAAAGCGCATCGAGTATTTCTCGACCGCTTGCATACCGTTTTGGCGCACGTCCTGCATGATTTCGCGCACCGTATTTTCAATATCGCCGCGGGTTTCAGCGGCGCGCTCCTGCATTTCCCGGATGACGCGCTGCTCGGCCTGCCCGTCGGCCACGACAGTCTTTAAAAACATAAAAGTCCTCCGTTTATTTTCCCAAGCCGGCTTCCAGCTCGGCAATCACCTTTTCGATGTCTGTTTTCTTCATTTTGGCGCTCGCCAGGTTGACGATGACCCGCGCCGAGATGGGCGCCACGTCCTCGATGACCTCCAGCCCATTTTCACGCAGCGTCGAACCGGTTTCGACGATATCGACGATGGCGTCCGCCAGTTCGAGCAGCGGCGCCAATTCGACCGAACCTTCGATCTTGATGGTTTCCACGTCCATGTTCTTTTTGTGGAAAAATGCCTTGGTCACGTTGGGGTATTTGGTGGCAATCACCGGGGTCTTGTAGCCGCCATAGACCTGCTTGCCCTTTTTGGTGGCCAGCGCGAAGCGGCATTTACCAAAGCCCAAGTCAACCATTTCGTAGAACGAGCCGCCCTTTTCCATGATTGTGTCCTTGCCGACTACGCCCATGTCGCACACGCCATGCTCGACATAGGTGATGACGTCGGCCGCCTTGGCCAGCACGATTTCGACCTTAGTACCCGGCAGGGTGAAA
Source organism: Butyricicoccus sp. (assembly GCA_031293105.1). Classification (GTDB taxonomy): domain Bacteria; phylum Bacillota; class Clostridia; order Oscillospirales; family Butyricicoccaceae; genus Butyricicoccus_B. The sequence goes on from JAUMSA010000151.1 coordinate 4,963, forward strand.
ATCAGCTTGCGCGAACCGGCTTCCAGCTCAGAGATATCATAGCCCGACGCCTTCAGAAGCGCCAGCGTCTTTTTCTCCAGTCGGCCCTTGGTCAGCGCAATGCGCACGGTGTCGCGCGCCTTGGCCTTAGGGGTATCGTCCGCCTGGCTTTCGGCCAGGCTTTCCACGTCAATGCCGAACCCACCGGCCGGCAGATCGCGGCCAAAGCGGCCGCACAGCGCATTGTACCGGCCGCCGGACAGGATGGCCGCCCCGGCTCCGCCGACATAACCGCGGAACATGATACCCGTGTAATAATCCATCTCGTGCACCAGACCGAGATCGATCATCACCGCGCCGCCAAATCCGGCCTCGTCGAGCGCCGCATACAGCCGCCGCAGATAGGCGACCGCGCCCAGCACGCGCACGTTGCCGGTCAGGTTTTCGACTTCGTCGAGCACCGAGATGCCGCCGAACAGCTGCGGCATGGCATACAGCGCCTTGGCTTCGGGCTTTAGGCGGTACGGCTCGAGCACATCGCCCAGTGCGGCGAACGATTTGTTCTCAATCAGGCGGCGGATGGATTCGGCCGTCTGTGCGTCTACATCCAGCGCTTCGATCAGCGCTTTATAAATTTCAGCGTGACCCAGTTCGATGCGGAAATTGCCCGCCCCGGCGTTTTTGAGCGCCTGGGATGCGGCCGACAGAATATCCAAATCGGCCGATAAACCGTCTGCCCCGATCAGTTCG
>JAUMSA010000034.1 GCA_031293105.1 Butyricicoccus sp.
TTTTCTTGCTGTTTATGACACCGAATGCCCGCCATTTACCAGCACGGTAACCGCACTGGTGGCATGGAAACCGGCACCTTGTGTGGTTGCAATATAACGATGATCCTGTGTCAGACTTTCATCTGCGGACAGCACACCGCCTCCCGACAGATCGGTGAGACCGGTACCCGCGCTTTCCACACAGGTCGCACTTCCCTTGCGCAACACGATTTCGGTATCTACATCCAATTTAAGCGTAGAGCCTGGGGACACATTGACGGTTTCCCAATCGCTTTCTTCTGCCACGCCGCCAGCATCGGTTACCTTTTTGACAAAGGCATCGTCATTGGTCAGCTTTGCCGCCAAAGAAGCGATCTTGTTGTCGAGCGCCTGACTCATCTCTACGATTTTCCGCTCCATGGTGGATTGATACGTATTCGCCTGCGTTTTGGCAGTATTCTCTGCCGCTGTGGTCAGGGAGGGTGTGAGCACCTGTTCCAAATAACTTTGAGTGATGAGCGGATCCTCCGTTGAGCCGTATTCGGCTGCTACGGCGGCATAGCCGGTAATCAGCATACATACCATCAGCACCGCCCCCACTGTAATTGTAAATCTGCGTCTATTTCTCACCGCTTGGTAACTCCTCGTTTTTAATTCGTGGCTTGCTGCTCCAAACCAAAGCTGACGGCCAACGCTTCATCAACATGCCGCATATGCGCTTCGTCCAGGCAACCCATCTTTTCACGCAACCGTTTCTTATCCAAAGTGCGAATCTGTTCCATCAGCACGATGGAATCTTTGGTCAAGCCAAAGGACTGCGCACCCAACTCAATATGAGTCGGCATTTTAGCCTTGTTGACTTGCGATGTGATCGCGGCGGCAATCACGGTCGGGCTGAACCGGTTCCCTACGTTATTTTGCACGATAAGTACCGGCCGGATTCCACCTTGTTCGCTGCCGACCACCGGACTAAGGTCGGCATAATAAATATCTCCTCGTTTGATACTGTTATCCACGTTTGTCACACTCCGATGGAAAGGATTTGGGGACGTAAGGCCCTGTAATCCTATTTTCCCCACAAAACGGGTGATTATAAGGCAGAGACGAGAATTTTTTCTGCTCTGCCGCAGGGCTGACTTGCCGCCCTACATCCCAGCTTATGCGATTTTGGAGTGTATCGTTCCGTTTGGTTTATCCAAAGTAAATGCGTGGTACGCGCGCCGACGTAGCGCAAAGCACCTCATAGGAGATCGTCCCGGCCGCTTGGGCAACATCATCCGCTGTAATCGCCCCCGGGCCAAAAACAACCACTTCGTCGCCCCGCTTGATCTTTGCGCCCTCCGGCACTTCGATCATGCACATATCCATACAAATCCGCCCTAATACCGGCGCCTGTTTTCCATCTACCAATACATGAGCGTGTCCCGAAGCAGCCCGCAAATAGCCATCCGCATATCCAATGGACAGGACAGCCTGCTGTATCGGACGGGTCACTTCATAGGTACGGCCATAGCTAACCGTGCGTCCGGGTTCGACATTTCGCACCTGTACAACACGCGCTTTTAACGTCATCGCCGGCCGCAAATCCAGCACATGGGGCAAGCTCGGATCCGGATAATAGCCATACAGGATAATTCCGGCGCGGACCATGTCAAAATATCCGTCTTTATATTGTAACACACCGCCACTATTGGCGCAATGCTTGACTGGAATATGAAGTCCAGAACGCTCCAAGCCATCTGCTACTGCGCGAAATTCTTCCATTTGCTGCTGGGTAAAGGCCTGCCCATCCAATGTATCTGCCACTGCAAAATGGGTAAACATCCCTTCCGCGATGAGGCCCGGCAATTCGGCCAGACGGATGATTTCGTCCACCGTTTCCTGCACATGTCGCGCGGCAAACCCAATGCGGGTCATGCCGGTGTCCAACGCAAAATGAACACGAATCGGGCTGCCCTCCTGCTGCGCCGCCAAGGAAAATACCTGCGCGGTTTCCCGATCATAGACCGGCACCGAGATGTCATACCGCGCAATCAGGCGTGCATCCTCGTCTCCGACGTAGCCCAGAATCAAGATCGGCAGTTTTACGCCTTGTTCCCGAAGTTCAATCGCTTCGCTGACCGTCGCCACAGCAAAACGGGCTGCGCCCGCTGCTGCCAAGCGTTCTGCTACCCGAACGCTGCCATGACCGTAGGCATCTGCCTTAATGATAGCCATGACTGGATAGTCGCCTACGTATTCCTGAATGACACGAAAATTATGTTCAATCGCACTCAAATCGATTTCTGCCCATGTGCGATGCTTATTCTGCTGCATAGTTGTTTGATCCCTCTATTTGTTGGAATTCGCTGAAAAATACCTGCATCACGCGTTGATCGTCTGCATACAGTTCGGCATAGGACGGCCATATGCTGTCGCGGGTAAACCAGATCTGGCGCATGATTCGCCCTTGGTCATCCTCGGACTCATAACGGGCTACCACCATTTTGACACCGCCCACAGTTTCTTCCCATGTTTCCAAAGGGGCACCAGTACGGATGGTATCCATTAACAACGGCAGCACATCGGCTGGCGTCAATCCAGCCCGTGCCGGTTGGGTCGAGTCAAAAATAGTATCCCCATACTGCACCGTCAAATTGGCAGGGCTTTCACCAGAAGCTACAATCTCAATTCCAGCAAGCGCATCAGGTGTTTTCAGTGTGAATTTATCGTTGTCCTCTTTATTATACTCAAATTCGCCGCTATATTCCAGAGTGGATTGCCCCAAATCGGAAAGAATTTTCACTTGCGCAGTAAACCCGGACATTTGGTCATAGGTCTGCTGAATTTCTTCCGGAATTCCAGCGTTTCCCGGCTTGGTAGCGCAGCCGCATAAAAGGATAAAAAAGGCCGCCACAGCGATGGCGGCGCCTATTTTCTTTCGCAAATGCAATCCACTCCTTCTTTTATGATGATTGGGTATTTTGAACCTGCGCAATGACATACGGCAATGTTTGCAGCATATCACTCGAAGTCATTCCATATTCGCCCAACTGCGCAGCACACCGATCTCCTGCGGCACCGTGAAGCCATGCGCCCATACAAGCGGCTTCAAAGGCAGAAATGCCTTGCCCGAGCAATGCCAGCCAAAACATCTCCACTGCCTCCCTTGGCCATGCCGGGGTTGCCGGTCGTATTACGCGCCTGTCGCCCATCCGG
>JAUMSA010000197.1 GCA_031293105.1 Butyricicoccus sp.
GGGGCATAGAGGGGCAGGTCTTCAAACGTCAGCGTGTCGGTGACGTAGCCGTTCCAGGAAGCTGCATACCGGTTTTCATACAGGGTTTCTACTTGGCTCGATGAAAGCACCTTGGTTCTGGCCGCAAAGGTGTCATCTGACACATATGCCGTACCATCATCGCTGCGTTTCTGCCGGGTAAGCGAAAAGGTCACGGCAGGATAGGCCTCTGGCTCACCATCGGTCCCCCGCGGCAGATACAGGTGCTTCTTGACCCGGATGCTGCCAGTCGTAGGGGTATACTGGTTGGTAACTGTAAAATCGGTGTAGGTAGTGGTAAAGACCCTGTCTGTTTCCGGTATCTTGTCATCCCAGTTTACCTGTTCGACCACCAGATAGTGGTACAGCTTGCCGTCCGGGTCATACCGGGGCAAGGGCGTGGGGTTTTCCCCTTCCCCCTGACAGACCAGCGTACCGTTTTCCACCGTTAAGGTATTTTGGCCTTTGTACTGGATGCGGTAGCGATAACCCAGACCGCTTTTCAGGGGTGTCCAGTCATCGACGGTCAGAGTGGCAATGGCATCAGCCGGCTTCACGCTATCCCGGTCGGGAGCAGTCTCACCGGTGTACTGGTACACCGAGAAGGTCACCGAAGGCAGTCTGTTTTCGGGCCAGCCGGACGGCAGACTGCTCCAGTACTTCATCCCCTCAATGAGATAGTTGTCTGCAAGGGTATTGGTAAAGGTACCGTTTTCAATCAGAGCATATTGGGCCGATTTTCCGTCCTCAAACAGACCAATCTCGTTTGTAAGGTCGGCGGGCACCTTGCCGCCCTCCCATAGGTCCTCGTCCAGCAGGTCTACCACCTGGTTGCCTTGTAAAGCTTCCTTTGCCGGGTAGTCCCGGGTGCCGAGATCCGTACCGTCCAGCGCATACTTGGCCGCTTGGTAGTCATAGTCTCCGGCCGCCGCCACCGTGTGTTCTACGGCATAATAGAGAATTTCATAGCCCAGGCTATCATATTTTGGTACACCGGAGAGGGTCACAGTCCAACTGCTGTCATCTTCCGCCGCCCATTTCAGATCAGCCATGACCTCTTGAAGCTGCCTTGTTACCGTCCCGTCCGTGGTTTTCACATGGACGACCCTATACACATCCAGATAGATGTCAGGCCGCAGGTCATTGCCATAGGCAAAGTCATCCTTCCATTCTTTGTGCCAAGTCACGCTTTTGGTGTAGGCTCTCGTGTTGGTCACATCAATCGTCTGGACATCTTTGGTGTTGGCCTGGTGGTTTTCATTGGGTACATAGGTGGTTTCATAGGTGGTGGCATATTCCTTCCATAAGTTATAAAGAGCAGGGGTATTTTTCTTTCAGCTCCTTATCCTCAATGACCTTTATACTGCCTTTCGACACATCCAGCCACACCTCCTCAACGGTGTATTCCACCACCTTGCCCTCAGCATCGTACTTGGGCAGGCCAAAGAAGTGGGCGGTTTGGTCTTCAAGAAGATTTCCGTTTTTGTTTATTCCCAAAATCACCTGATCGGAAGAGGCTTGGGCTTCCTTGTCGTCACAGATGTAGACCTTTTCGCTGTCCGCACCGCCCACCTGGACATAGTCCGCTATCCCGTCAATACCGGTGTAGGAAATCGTCCAGTTCTTCTCCTGCTCCTTTGTATCATCGGCAAACTTCAGCCGAAAGGCCAGCGCCAAATGGGGTTCATCGGGCTCCGCTGCCAGCTTTTCCAGTTCATCGGCGATTAATTTCTGAGTATCCTGTCCGTCCCCAGAGCCGTTTACCCAGGTTTTGTTCACCGTCAGGTCGATGTTGCCCAAGCGGCGGTTGGTGACGGTAAAGGTACCCTGCACTCCGCTGGCATCCCCGGCAGCGGTTGCCTTATATTGATAGGTCACTTGATAGCGGTGGTTACCTGTGGTGACATCAAAGATTTCATCTTGGTCATCCGCAGGGCGGTTATAAAGCGCATCATAACCGAAGGAGGTATCCAAGTGATGTTCTACGGTATCGTCGCCTACCGCAGTTTCCACCACATAGACATCATCGATGTCATTGATGCTATCATCCGCTGGCACCTTGACCACCTGGAACCAAACGCCGGGGGAGTCGGCTCCGCCTAAGGTTACAGTATAGTCGCTTCCATCGCTCTTTTTTACCGGCTCGTTGGTATGCCGGTTGTAGATGGTGAAAGTCACCGGCTCCCGGTGAAGTTCATCGCCGTCATCCAGCCACACCTTTTGAACGAGGATGGGGATAGCCTTCCCACCGGCGCCGTTGATGACCTCTGTGGTGTAGTCACCCGTATCCGGGTTTTGGGTGGTACGATACTCGGGGAACCCGTCCTCTTCCAGAAGCAGATAACTATAAGGGTGGCCGCTCTCGTCATACCGGGGCAGATTGTTCACCACAGCGTTCCAGCCATCATCTTGGACTACCGTAATACCGGAGCCATCCGGCACGTGCGTTTGTTCCGTGTTCAGCTGCCCTTGTTCGTCAAAGGTGAAGCTGACATACGCGGTGGATAGGTCGATGGAAGTGGTGTACCGATAGAGATTGATGGTAATGGACTCAGGCGAGGTGCCATTCTCCCACGTTTTCTTGACGTTGTAATCGATAGCAGCATCGATGCGGTTAATAATGGTACCGTTTGCCTCCCGGGTGGAGACGTATTTAACCGATGCTCCTTTCTGATTTAGGCAAAAGGAGCCGTCAGCGCTGATAGAGATGGGGGAAAGCCCAGCAATCTCCGCCTTTACATCGGCATCTGTGGAACCATTAACGCCCTGATACACCGCAGTCTCGACCCAGCGGTATTCCAGCTCTTGCCCTTGGGTATCGTACTTGGTCATATAGGCGGTATAGCTTTCGGTGAGGCGTTCAGCGGTGAAGCTGTACATGTAGTGCTTCACCGGCTCGCCATCCCCCTCTACCTCCTTCCAGGCTTCATCTCCTTCGATTTTCAGCTTACTTTGGAGGGTCAGCTCCACCGCCACATCGGAAAACTCCGACTGATAGGCAGCAGCGTCCCATTTCTTGGTGACGGGGACTTGGACAGAGCCAATCAGGCGGTTGGATAGGGTGCCGTCTTGGTAGAGAAGTTTGTCCCCAGCGTCACGGGACCCCTCATAGGGTAGGGTGTCGGCAAGCGTTACCTCGCCCGTTTCATCATTTACCACTTCATATAGCTGCTCATAACTGCCGGAGGACATCTCCTCCTTGGCGCCGTAGATATAGGCATAGCCATCCGCGGTATACTTGGGGAAGGTGCGAGGGACTCCCTCCGCGTCGGTGAAGGCTACCGGGTAGTAAGAATAGTCCATACCCGCCGCGCTCTGACCAGGTATCGGTGTGGTCCCCGCTCCACTGTTCAGCTCCATTTCAACCCCGGTGACTTGGGCAGCCGTTTTATAGGACTGATTTTCCTGATAACGCCATAGCGTAAAAGTCACATTGGGGCGGCCTGCAAGACCTTCGTCCGGTGCTTGGTCCAGCCAACTTTTTTTCGCGGAAAAAGTGGTCTCACCGGAGAGAATCAACTGCAGCTTACCGCCGCTGTATACCGCATCCGTGTCGCTGGTGTGATTTGCGACCCCGCTGTTGTCGTAAAGCACCTGAAGCCAGTCCTCTTCCGGCTCACCCAGCAGGGCGGCGGCACTGTCTTTCAGCTCCTCCTGGTGCAGCTTATCATCCGATTCCACCCCGGTCACCTGGTAGCTGATGGGGCTGCCGTCCACGTTGTACTTCCACAAACCGGTGATGGTCACCTGATTGAGTACGTGCCCCTCACTGTCGGTCCCGACAAAAGCAAAGTCGGTGTCCAGGTCAGGGTCCTGAACCATATCCATGATTCCTTCGCTGCCATCCCCGCCGGTGTAGCTCCATTTGAATTGAAAATTGGACAGAATATCTGCCACTTGTTCGCGCTCCAGCGTTTTATCCGAACCTTTTCGCACCTCTACAGTAAAGGTAAACTGGCTTTCCAGCATATAATACCATCCAAGTGCGCTTACCGAGGTATACTGGTCTTTGTTCTCCTCGCTTACATTTACAAAGGCATATCCTGCTGGAGATGTGTCCGGCGGCGCCAGGGACCACGCAACATCGACTGGTGGCTTCTGGTCATAGTCGCTCACCTCCCGGATTTGGGTCGGCAGGCCGGAAACCGTGAAGCCGGAGGCGGTCGTAGAGATTTTGGGCCAAGTTTCCGCGGTTAGGCCTACAATAGCCATGTTTTGCGGAGTCAGCTCCCGGATTACCCCGTTTATGGTGAAATAAAGGTGGGGAACCAGGTCCCCGGCTCGGGTATCCCAGCCCCAAGTCGGTCGCAGGCCGGCTTCGTTGTTGCCGTCTGCCCAGCCTACTACTTGGCTCAGTTCGCCGCTGGTGTTTACATCTTCCACCCGGTAACCGGCATCCCCACCAGGGAGCGGGGCTTCCCCTACCGTCACTGGGATAGAGGCCGATACCGTCTCATCTTGTGAGTTTGTGGTAGCTAGGGTTATCTCGCCGTCGAGCCCATCCTGGGGACGAATCAGGGCCTCCCCCTTTCCCGTAAACGTCATCACATAGGAGGGATTCCCGGCTTCGTCGCCCGAGCTGGGAAGCGTGATGGTGAGGGTCAGACCGTTGGCAGATGCTTTTAGTCCACTTCCCTCAACGCCCTCTGGCAAGGCAAGCGTTGCCAGGGTTGTCTCACCGCAGGCTATGGTATAAAGGTTGCTTCCGTCCGAAGAGGACAACGACAAAGCGCCTTCGGGACGTGACAGCGCCTCCGGCCAGGTGATGGTTAAGGGATAGTCCTTTCCGGCGGTCTGTGCCGTGTTCTGCACGGTGATGGTGTAGACCAGATCTTTGTTCCCATCCCCATCTAGGACCACCGTTTCAGAAGGGGCTTGGATGGTGATTTCCTCCGGGAGGATTCGAAGAATATGGAGGGGCGCAGTGGCGATCGCAGCGCTGTCACCGTCGGTAAGCAGAGGTATGCCGGTGATATCGGGTATGAGATCATCGGCTTCGTAGATTTGTACCAAAATGTCCGCAGATGTCACATCTATGGTCAAGTCATCGGCATCCTGTACGGTAAATGTGAGCGTATCGGCATAGGTCGGCGCTGTCGCGGTCAGCCGAATGCGCAGTACCGCACCATCGCCCTTTGTAATGAGGATCGCCTGCGGACCAGAGTCACCCGCGGTGTGTGAAGCGACAGATGCCCCGGCATCTCCACTGGTATCCGTGTTTTCCGGATCTCCGGTATCGCTGGCCTCCCCTTCGCCAGAGGCTGCCAATTCCTCTTCGGGAAGCGAGGTACCCTGCCAGTTCGGCAGGAGGGCTTGGGCTTCGACTTCGGTGAGGGAGATGTCAATCAGGGCGCCGGTGGGAGCCTTGTCTGGACCCGTATGCAGGCTTGCGGACAATACTACGCATCCAACTCCGTCCTCGGTCTGCTTCTGGGGGCTCCACGAGAGGGTAACGGGTTCTTCTCCACCGGCAAAGGAGAGGGCCGAGGTGGGCAGCAGGCCGAGCACCATGCTGCCCGCAAGCAACACCCCGCATAAGCGGGTTTTCCATCGATGGTTTGGTTTCATGAAGTCCTCCTTTTACGTGGGACCACTGTGCGAGAGCCCGCTGGTCGGGCTCTGGGGTCTTGTTTTCATATTACGATTCTTCGATCAGACCGTGACAAACGAACCGGGCGTTTGGAAAGTCGTAGCTACACGTAGACAGGGTAACGATCCGGTCGGAGCTTTGTGGGTCGATCGCGCAGGTAAAACAGGAGCGCTGCTTGCGTTCCTTGAGCCAGGATGTATAGTCCTCTCCTCAGAGGAGAAGGACAACCGCCAAGCATCGCCCTTCGTATCGGTTTCATAGGCGGAGAAAAGCCGAATGGTCAGCGTCTTCTCCGGGGTGTACAAATACAGCAACGGGTGAGCCTCATAATAGCTTTGGTTTTGATACTGCTTCAAAGAAGCGAACAGGGTACCGTTTTTCATGGCGTGGCCATAGATCACGCTGTTTTTTCCTTCCAGGCCCTGACACCATCTGTCAAGGAACAGACATCCCGCACGGTTTTGGGTACCGTCAAAAAGGTGCGTGAGGTAATAGGCATTGTCCCCTCCCTGCACGACGGGATAGGAAATCACGGTGTCCGGAACGTATAACCATCCGACCACATCGGGATTGATGCGAGATAAGGCATTAAAATCTACCTGGAATGCTTCTTCGGCTGGTTGAGCTGGTGCGGCCGAAGCCGAGACAGGCTCCTCTGCGTGGAGCTGTGGCATGATCTCTATGACTTCTTTCTCCAGCATGGCATAGGCAGTCACACCCGTACGGTATTCCCACCACGCGCGGAGAAACATGCCTGCACAAAAAAACAGCCCCATCACACAAAAGGAAATGCCACTCCAATACAGTAGCCTCGGATGTTTCATTTCGCTGCTTTATGCTCCTTTTCATCAAGGTATAGGGTGGGAAAAGCACTGCGATCGGTCGGATAGAAAAGTACATCCCCCCCATGCTTCATTTTCTGCGCCTCGGCCAGCATTTGTTCATAGCGGAGTTTGCGTTTGCCCCGAACCACACCTGCACAAACCGGACAGCCCCGTTTGGGGTTTCCGGTACGGGAGTAAAGCGCCGCGTTCCAACTATGCCCTTCGCCGCATTGCCACCAGATTTTTTTATGCGAACCGGCGGTGACCATTTGTGGGGTCAGGGTGCCGTTTAAAGTGGGGTGCCATTGGGCTGCGATTTGGGGATGGGTGGAAGCCAAGTCATTGAAACCAGGCAATACCCTTTTCCCGGCGCAGTAGGGACAGTTGGAATTTCTCATGGTGCGCATCCCCACAGCGGCAGTATACGCATGCCCCCGCGGGCAGAGCCACCAGACCTGCCGCTTACAGGTGGGAGCGACTTGTGAGGGCAGCAGAGACCCATTCTTCACCGGGTGCCACTCCCGGGCGATCAGCGGGAACCTGGACGCCATGTCATTTTCACCGGGCAGGATGACCCGGCCCGCGCAGACCGGGCAGCCGGTCCCATCCCGCGTGCGGGACTGGACAGACGCGCGCCATGTATGTCCTTTTTCGCACCGCCACCATACCTTGCGCTTGCTTCCAAAGGCGATATCACGAGGGGTTAGTGTCCCATTCCAAGTGGGATGCCATTCCTGAGCCAGATTCGGAAATTTTGTGGAAAGGTCATTTTCACCAGCGGCAACGGTGCGATTGGCGCACACAGGACAGCCGCATCCATCCGTACGGGAACGGATGGATGCTTGCCATATGTGCCCCTGTGCGCACTGCCACCAGACTTTTTTCGCACTTCCCGGTAAAACGGTGTCCGGTGTCAGCGGCAGGTTTTTGGTTGGATGCCACTGAGTGGCCAACTCGGGATACCGCGTAGCGAGGTCGGTTTCTCCCGGCCATGCTGCCTTACCGGCACAGTAGGGGCAGTGGGTGCGGCCAGCGGTCCGACTGTTTACGGTCACCTGCCACCGGTGACCGCTTGCACATTTCCACCAAACCTTTTGTGTGCTACCATAGGAAATGTTTTCTGGGGTCTGGGGCAAACTGGTATCCCATTGGGTGAGTAAGATGGCCGCGCCTTTCCGATGACAAAAGGTAGATAGGCTTTCCCGCATCAGGAATCCCACCTTTCTATGCAGAATCGATATTCTGAATAGTCCTTTCTGACTCGTTTGGCTGGTTCGGAAAGATGAGCATAAAAAATGCTCCACTTTCCGATGGAAAGGGAGCGAAAGGGTACAAAAACCCAGACCGCAAATGCGCGATATGCTGCGGTCTATGTTTTTGTGCTCAAAAATTGGAAGGTGCCTTGCCTTTCATGTCAAGGCCTGTTATAATAATAGCATTATGTTCTGGTATGTACTCCATATTGGGACAGAATATCGATTCTGTGACTATGGTATCAGCCCCAGCCGGTCCAGTTCCCGCTGGTGTTCCGCGCCGGAGGTTATAAGATAGATACGGGTAGTTTCCATGTTGCTATGGCCCAGCAGATCGGCTAACTTGGCAAGATCTTTGCAGGCGCGATAAAACACGGTGGCGAACAGATGCCGCAGGTTGTGGGGAAACACCTTTTCGGGGGCTATGTGTGCGTGCTTGCAAAGACTTTTGAGCTCCGCCCAGATTTGACGGCGACCCAGATCCTTTCCGCTTTTGGTGCGAAAGATGGCACCAGAGGCGGTTTTTTGTTTTTTTGCAAACTTCAATAATTTGCGGCAGAGCTTTCCCGGCAGCAAGATGACACGGATTTTGCCTTTGAGGGCGATCTCGGCTTTCCCTTGCCGAGCGGCTTCTACCGTGATATAGCGCACCTCACTGACCCGAATGCCGGTCGCACCGATGGTTTCTACCAACAGCGCCAGGCGCTCTCGCCCCAACGTCCAGGCCGTAGCCAGCAGATGCTGGTAATCGGTTTTCGTCAGTTCCCGGCCGGCATCCCGAAACAGCCGCCGCTGTACTTTCAAGAATTTCACCCGACAGTCCTGGAAGCCTAAAAACTCCAGCAGGCTATTTAAGGCAGAAAGCATGGCGTTGATGCTGGCTGGTGCATAGTTCTGTGTCATAAGGTGGACTTTCCAGGCGTGTGTCCGCTCTTTGCTTATCTCCCGTCCATCCAGCCAGCAGGCAAATGCCCGGATATCTCGGAGATATTTTTCTAGGGTTGCCGCACTCTTTTCCTCCAGTTGCAGATGATGCCGATATGCTTGAATTTGTGATATGGTGAGTTGATACTTGGACATAATAGAACCTCCTTCATCATTGCATACCCATATTGTACAAGAAATATGCAAACAACAGAGCCTATGGCGCAAAAAGTGCTGTGGGATATGCCATTTCCGCATTTTCTATATTTCGGTGGTGGATGTTCCGCAAATACTCATGTTAAGATATCTTTGGCTTTGCAAGGGAATGTGTGGATATCGTTGGGAAAATCATTTTCGACATGGATGTCGGTAAATACAAAAAGACGCCCGCAGACCTGCGGGCGTCTCTCTTTTTAGTCTTCATTCATGAGCCTTCCATTGACATTCGGTGACCTCCATGCGGCTGAATACCGCGCGGAAACTGGAGTCCTCCGGACTGCAAGCATAGATTCCAAAGGTAATCGTGCCATTGCCGTTCCACAGATGGCAAATGCGCATCTGTCGGAACTGCGTGCCGTCCTCGCTGCACTCCACGCAGTAGTCGCTCTGCCGGCGGCTGAGCCGGTACCACATTTCCTTCACTCCAGCAGGAATATCGGTGGTGGCCCAGTCGGAGTATCCATGATTGGTCACTACACTCCCCAGACGCTGAAAACTCTCATTTTCATACTCGATGGACGCCTTTAGCCAGTTTTCGCTGTCCAGATAAACGGCAATACCGCACTGGTCAAATCGACACTTGCTGTCAAACTGGGTGCGAACTGTGAATGAGAAATACTTCTCCTGTGTCTCAATCTGTAGCACGGGCGCGTTGTCGTTTTGAAATCCATAGTAGGTGCGCTGCCATAGATCGGTATGAGGCTCGGTTACAATTTCTACCGTATCTTGCGAGACGGTCACAGTGCGTGGTTTTCTTGTCCAAAGCAGTTCCTGAGATAAAAAGTTTGGCATATCTCTTTCTCCTTCCAATGATTTGTTTGTTCAATATATTCCATTAAGCCGCTTTATGAACCCGCATTTTAAGAAACAGCAATCCGATTACAAGCACAGCGGGAAATACTGTTGCGTCCAACAGGCCGGCTTTCAGATTGCCGCCTGCCAGTTCGGCAAGACTGCCAACCATCGTAGGACTTACAGTAGCGCCTAAATCTCCGGCTAAGGCTAGGAATGCGAACATTGCCGTACCGCCTCTTGGGCATCTCTGCGAAGAGATACTGATCGAACCCGGCCACATGATGCCGACAGCCAAACCGCAAAGGGCGCAGCCCGCCAGTCCAAGGATGGGGGACGACGCCAAAGATGCCAGCAGATAACAACCAGCGCACATAGCACCACAGATCAGCATCACCTTGGTTAAATCCAGCTTCTCACTGAATTTACCGTACAGCATGCGCGAGATCCCCATAAACGCTGCAAACAGGCCCGGTCCAGCCAAGTCGCCCACCGTTTTGGAAACACCGAGTGCAGACTCCGTAAAAGCAGAGGCCCATTGCGCCATTGTTGCTTCGGCCGCACCGGAGCATATCATGAGGATGATGACAAGCCAAAATAAGGGTAATCGGAGCAGTTGGCGGATGCGCATACTCTCCCCATCTTCAACCAACCGCTCAATCGGGCAGCTTATGAAGTTCCAGGTGTTAAACAGAGGCACAAATGCCCAAATGATTGCAAGGATCTTCCAATATTCTGTGCCAAAGACCGCGAAAAAGAGGGTGGAACCTAAAACAACCCCCAAGGCACCCCAGCAGTAGAAGGAGTGCAGCAGACTCATCATTCCGTCCTTATGCTCGAAGGGACAAGCCTCCACAATCGGGCTCACTAACACCTCAATCAGACCACTGCCCACGGCATACAGCACAACCGAAATCAGGATGCCGGCAAAAGGAACTGGCAGAAGCTCCGGCAGGCATGCCATGGATACCAAGCCGATGGCTGATAATACTTGGGATGCCACCACACAAGTGCGGTATCCGATTTTATCGGCGAATCTGGTGGCTGCAAGATCAATGAACAATTGCGCGAGGTAAAAAACCATGGGAATCATGGCGATTTTTTCAAGCGTGATTCCGTAGGTACCCTTAAAGGTCAAAAATAAGAGTGGAACAAAGTTTGCGGATATGGCCTGTGTTACAAAGCCAAGATAGCAGGCTACCAGCGTTTTTTTGTAATTTTTTTGCGTTGTCATGATGATCTCCTCCATGTCAAACTAGTCAAGCTGGTTTGCATTATATCATCATGAAATGGTAATATAAAGCCACAAAAGCGTCAAAGATAAGCATTATTTACCCGAACCTCTGACTTGACTGGGTGTATATCCATAGGTTTCCTTGAATTTACGGCTGAAATAGTTTGCAGAATTAAATCCGCAAGCAGAGCTGATTTCCTGAAGGGTAAGTGTTTTTTCATTCAGCAGCCTGTGTGCCGTTTCAAGTCGATATTGAATCAGTGCATCAATCGGGGAACATCCCATGTAGGTCGTGAAGCAACGTCCTGCTTCACTGCGGCTGATATGAGCAGCATGCGCAATATCTTCGAGCGTGACGGTTTCGGCATAATGTTCATAGATGTAAGTGAGCATTTTTTGGAGCCGTATTTGACTTTTCAGCTGGATACGTGTGGCTTCCAATTTAGGAAAACGATCAAAATTGCAAAATATAAACTCTAATATGCGGCTTATGTTGCGCTGTACCGCCATTTCATAACATTGCGTTTGTTCACGGAAACAACGGTAGGTATCTTGAATCAAACGGTCGACCTCACCATGAGAACTGTTGTTATGCCGAAATACGATGAAGGGTAATGAATCACACTGCGCGATGGGAGCAATATATTTTTGATAAATTGTGCTGTGCTCCGGCGCTATGGCAACACCGGAAAAGATAAGAATGGGTATCGGATCGGGACTGTCGCCGGACACCTGTGTGACTCGGTGCAGCATATTTCCGTTGACCAATATGCTGTCACCCGCTTCCAACAGGATGTGGTGCTGTCCAACTTGGTAATCCAAAACATTCCTTGCCGCAGTTGCAATTTCAAAGTCAGGATGCCAATGGAAAGGCCCTGCCCAATTTGGTAATTCCGCCAGTTCATCGTGATAATAGGTGACAGGAAATTCTGTGGCTTGGTGTGGTATTTGTTCTCGTAGTTGATGGTCCAGTATGATAGGCATAAATGTATCGCTCCGATATAACTTTTCATAAAAATTATATCATCTATTTGCGCCTTTTTTCTACATTTATATTTTGAATCCGGGATTTGATGCACACCGCCATTGGAATCTCAACCGGTATTTTTTTCAGTCGGCAAAACCTTCTACAAGCTGGATCAACTTTGTCGAAACCGTTTTAAAGATGTAACAATTCTGAAGTATCTGCATTCTCAAGCTATCCTGTTGGCTATATCC
>JAUMSA010000198.1 GCA_031293105.1 Butyricicoccus sp.
GTGCATCGTTACAAGATGAAAGAGAAAGCAAAGCGCCTGCAAAGCCGAGGCTTGCAGGCGCTTTTTTTCACAGTAAGGGGGAGAAAGAATGCTCAAAGTCGTTGTTCCAATGGCCGTCCTATTGATCATCGTTCTGTGTAAAAAAATTCCGGTGATCGGCGGCAAGATCAACGTGGCGCTGGTCATCACCGGCGCGCTGACATTGCTGCTGGGCGGGATGTACAACCCCGGCCAGTGGGTGGCCGCCTGGATCGATGGCCTGGATCGCCTGTCGTGGATTATTGCATTGTCCATTGCGGGCAGCTTGTTTGCTGAGATTTCCATTCGGCTGGGGACCATTGATACCATCATCGGCGCGCTGACCGCCAAATTTGGGCGGCATCCCCGGATGCTGATTATTTGTATCCTGTTCGCGCTGACGCTAGCCGGGTCGCTGTTGGGCGACGCGATTGCGGCATCCACGGTTATCGGCATGCTGACCATCGGCATCCTGGTGTCCATGAACATGTCGTATGAAAAAATCAGCGCCATCATCGTCATGGGCGCCTGCGTGGGCTCGATCATGCCCCCGATGACCCAGGCGCTGGCGCTGGCCTCCTCGCTGGTAGGCACTCCGGCCGACCCGGTCATCAACCTGGGCTATGTGACGGTTTCGATTTCGTTTATCGTGGTGGCCATCTATGCGGCGTTCTTTTTGGTGCACAAGGACAATGTGCCGGGCGCCAACCCCGAAGTGCAGATTCGCTTTGCCGACCAGACCGCGTCCAGCATCCTGCGGGCCAACTGGAAATCGCTCATCCCGCTGCTGTTTTTGATTGTCGTGGTTTTGCTGCGCACGGTGGAAATTCCCTATCTGTCAGTCGATTTGGGGCCGACCATTCTGCAAAGCATCCGCTTTTTGACCTTTGAGGACGGCATAGTCGTGTCACTGTATGATTTCCTGGCCGGGATGTCGATCATCAACGGTGTGACCAACGGCATTGTGCTGTCGATCTTGTGCGCGATTGCCGTGTCCTTTTTCTTCCCGGTCATCAATAAGAATGCGGGCGACATCTGTAAGGAAGGATTCTCCAAGGTCAAGACGACCGTGGTTTTGCAGATTTGCTGCGCCTTTATGCTGGGCAGCTTCTATGCCGCTGGTTCGGTGGACGCGGTTTCCGAGTTTGCTCAGGGCCTGAACGGCAATGTGCTTAAAATCGGCGGCGCGGTTGCGATGATTTTGCTGGGTATGCTGACCGGTTCGCAGTCAACCTCCCAGAATGTCGTCTTTTCGTTCTTTGGCCCAGCGCTCGTGGCCTTTGGCGTCAACCCAACTTATGCCGCCGTGGCGGGCGCCCATCTGGCCTCCGCTGGCCAGGGCTTGCCGCCGGCTGACTTGACCACCTTTGTGGTCGTCGGTATCGTGGCCAGCCAGTTTGGCAAAAAGGTTGACCCGCTCAAATCGATGTTCTATTCCATGCCCATGTGCATTTGCATGATGATCGTCGGCCTGTTCTTCCTGTATATTTGAGTTCAGACATAACCAAGCCCCGGCATCCTGTTTGGATGCCGGGGCTTTTTGTCAAGGTGTGTTTAAGTTCCAGTCGATCGGGGTTTCGCCGTGCGCCTGCAAAAATTCGTTGCATTTGGAAAAATGGTGGCAGCCAAAGAAGCCACCAAACGCCGACAGCGGCGAGGGGTGCACGGTTTCGAGCACCAGGTGCTGCGGGTTGGTGATGAGCGGCTTTTTCGACCGTGCGTTGCCGCCCCACAGCAGAAAGACGATGGGTGTTTCGCGGTCGTTGAGCTTTCGGATGATGCCGTCGGTAAAGCCGGTCCAGCCGATGTTCTTGTGACTGTTGGCCTGGCCGCGGCGGACGGTCAGGGTGGTGTTGAGCATCAAAACGCCCTGCTTGGCCCACTTGGTCAGCGCGCCGTTTGGCGGGGGCGGATAGCCCAGGTCGCTTTCCAGCTCCTTGAAGATGTTTTTCAGCGACGGCGGCGGCTCCACGCCCTCCCGCACCGAAAAACAAAGACCGTGCGCCTGTCCGGGGCCGTGATAGGGGTCCTGCCCGAGAAGGACGGCCTTGACGCTGTGATAGGGTGTGTAGCGCAGGGCGTTGAAGATATCCTCCATGGGCGGGTAGATCGTCTGCTCGGCGTATTCTTTTTTGAGCCAGTAGCGGATGCGTTTGTATGCGTCACTGTGGAACTCGTCCGCAAGGATGTCGTCCCAGTCGTTGCCGATGTGTACCATGGTTTCCTCCCAGTGTGTTTTCCCCATTATATCACAAATGGTCGATTCGGGGCGGAAAAAATTCGTCTGCCCCCTCTTGACAGAGCGAAGGAAATCGAGTATCCTAAGTGTACTAGCAAGACTAGTACAGATAATACACATGGAGAAAGGAGGCGCGCAATGCTCCGTATCGATTTTCGGGATGCACGGCCGATCTACGAGCAGGTCGTGGACGGGGTCGAAGAAATGGCGATGCACGGCGTTTTGCAGCCGGATGAACAATTACCCAGCGTGCGGCAGCTGGCGGTGGAACTGTCCATCAATCCGAACACGATCCAGCGCGCGTACAATGAACTGGAAAACCGAGGGGTGGTCTATTCCGTGAAGGGACGAGGAAACTTTATTGCCAGCGACTGCGCGGCGCTGCGCGAGCGCCGGCTCCAGGAGATCGCCGAACAGATCGCCAAACTGGCGCGCAGTGCGCGGGAACTGGGGGTCGATGACGCCACGCTGCAAGCGTGGCTGAGCGGAAAGGAGGAAGAAACATGATCCGTGCCATCGATGCGACCAAGCGGTTTGATACGATCTGTGCGGTCGATCATGTCAATGCCGAAATCCAGACCGGCTCGGTCTTTGGGCTGATCGGCTCCAACGGCGCGGGCAAGTCGACTTTCCTGCGCATGCTGGCCGGCATTCTAAAGCCGGACGAAGGCCGTACGACCATTGACGACGCTGATATTTTTGAGAATGTGGATCTCAAGCAGCGCTGCTTTTACATTTCCGATGAGCAGTATTTCTTTTCGGGCATCACACCCGAGGAGATGAAGCAGTATTACAAAACCTTGTATCCGGCCTTTGACGAGGGCCGGTATATGCGGCTGATGAAAGCCTTTGACCTGGATGAGCGGCGCAAGGTGCGCACCTTCTCCAAGGGCATGAAAAAGCAGGTATCGGTCATCCTGGGCGTGTGCGCAGGCACCGATTACCTGTTCTGTGACGAAACCTTCGACGGACTCGACCCGGTCGTCCGGCAGGCGGTCAAGAGCCTGTTTGCCGAGGATGTGGCCGAGCGCGGCATGACGCCGGTCATCGCCAGCCACAACCTGCGCGAACTCGAGGACATCTGCGACCACATCGGTCTGCTGCACCGGGGCGGGATTTTGTTCTCCCGTGACCTGGACGAAATGAAGCTGGGGCTGCACAAGCTGCAGGTCATCTGGCAGGGCGAGGTGCCCGAAGCGGCGCTGGATGGGCTGGATATCCTGCATAAGGACCGCCGTGGCTCGCTGTATACGATCACCGCGCGCGGCACGCGCGAGGACATCCAAAACCGCATTGCGGCCACGCAGCCGGTGTTCTTTGAGCTGCTGCCCCTGTCGCTTGAGGAAATCTTTATCAGTGAAACGGAGGTGGTCGGTTATGACATCAAATCGCTCCTTCTTTAATGCCGGTTTGCTGCGCCAGACCATGCGCCGCAACCTGTGGGCGACCGTGTTGTCGTTTGTCGGCTTTTTCTTCTGCCTGCCGCTTCCAGTGGCGATGATTGTACAGGGCATGTCCCGGGATGAAAACAGCAAGGCGTGGGAGGCCATTCTGGAGAGTACCTCCAGCCAGGCGGCCGGGATTCTGCTGGGTACCAACCCCTTGGTCAAGATCGGCATGTGCATTATGGCGGTGCTGTGCGGTGTGGCCTTGTTCAACTATCTGCATACCCGCAAGCGGGTGGACTTTTACCACGCGCTTCCCGTGAAGCGGGACGCCCTGTTTATGAACAACTATCTGGCCGGCATCTTGGCCGTGTTGCCTGCATATTTGCTGATGTATGCGCTGGCGCTGATTCTGGCCAGTGCGGTGGGTGTGGGCGGTTACCTCACCCCCGGGCGCATCGCACAGACGCTTCTCATACATGTGCTGTTCTTCTTACTGATTTATACGATTTCGGTGCTGGCGACCATTTTGACCGGCAACACGATTTTGGCCGTGCTGCTCGACGGCTGGATGCTGTTTTCCATCCCGCTGGTGGCGCTGCTCGTGCAGACGCTGTGCGAAACCTATTTGCAGACCTGGGGCTCGAGCGCAATGCTGAACTGGATTATGAAATACACGTCCCCGGTGGTGCTGTATTTCATCAGCGGTAATGAAAAATACTCGAGCTTTTTGAGCTGGACGGCAAGCCGGGTGCCGTATCATGTCCTGTGGGGCGTAGCAGTGCTGTGGATTGTGCTGACCGTGCTGGCGCTGTTCCTGTTCCGATATCGCAAGAGCGAGCGGGCCGGTACCGCCATTGCCTTTGAGGGCTTCAAACCGCCGCTCAAGTGGTATATGGTGCTGGTCATTGCGCTGATGTTCGGTATCATCTTCTGGAGCATGGGCGGCTCGTTCTGGATTTGGTTCGGCCTGCTGGCCGGCACGGTGCTGGGGCACATCGTCATTGAAATGATTTATCACTTTGACCTCCGGTCGGCGTTTGTCCACTGGAAAACCATGATCGTACTGGCTGTGGCGGCGGTCGCGATCGTTGTTGGTATCCAGCGGGACGTAATGGGATATGACAAGTGGCTTCCGAACGAAGATAAGATTGAGGCGGTTGGCTTCCAGTTCAACCTGTACCATGGCGGGAATGACGGATACACCTATCACAATGGTAGTTTCGGTATATTTCAGCCGGTGCTGACCGACCCGGCCATCATCCACGCGGTACATGATGTGGCATCCGAGTGCATTGAGGGGCTGGATACGGCGTCCCACAATGGCTTTGTCGAAGTGACCTATCGGATGAAAAACGGGCAGACCGTACGGCGCAGTTATAGCAATGCCGGTGTGAGCGAGGAGACCTGGGAACAGCTGAATGCGATTCGCTTTACCGAGGACTACATGCGCCATTCCTGCGATATCTTTAAGGTAGACCCCAAGGCGGAGATCGACACGCTGGATCTGAGCATCCGCACCAATGCCGACCCGTCGGAAACCACGGCGGCGCTGATTACCGATCGGGCGCAGGCGCTCGCGATCGTGCAGACGCTCCAGGAGGAGACGCTGACCCTGACCCAGGACATCGCGGAAAGCACGATACCGGTACTGCGTATGGATGTGAATTATGTGACGGTGGAGGACAATAACCTTGCATACCAAAACTTCCAGTATATTCCCATTTACCCGACCTATGCCAAGACCCTGTCCCTGCTCAAGCAGTATGGCGTCGAGCCGACGGCCCTGAGCGTGGAAAATCTGCAGAAGATCACCGTGTCGTGGTACGATACATCGGTCGATGCAGCCCGGGAGGGAAGCCTGGAAATGGAAGGCGGCATCGCGGACATTGCGACGGCCGAAAACAGCGGTTCTGTCATTGTCACCGATCCGGCTCAGATGGAAGCACTGCTGCAAAATGCCGTGCTGGAGCCGGTGGCGGCGTCGTGCGATGTTTCGCTGGGGCTGGAATACGATGATGTCTATACGGTGCAAGCGGTCTTCAACAATTATGCTACCTGCACCTTGTACTACCGTGCGGGAACCTTCCCCAAGCAGTTGTGTGAGACCTTGCGAGCCGGTGGCTGACGATACTGCATTCAAACGGAAAAACCTGCCCAAAAGGGCGGGTTTTTCTTTTTTTTCGGCCGTAAACGGGAATATAACGGATAAAATTTCGATTTTTCAGTTTAATTTCAGTTTCAGAGCCTACATTAAGAGCACAGCGTGAGTAAGTTCGGATTGCCGCGCTGCGCCGCCGGTGTACAGCCGCCATCACGTACCCGGTGGACATTCATATCCCACGCCGACGGGACGCGCCGGGGAGGATCGCCCCACCGTTTCTCCACATCTTCATGTTGTCATCGTTTATTCTTCGGTGTCGTCCCGCTGGGCATTTTTTGGAAGCGTACAGGGAAGTATCCCGGGCGCTTTTTTTGTTGCTTCTTTGCGGAAATCGGGTATAATATAAAGGAGTAGGATTTTGTAGAAACGGAGTGAGAAGGGTTGGCTTATTATCGCAGGCGACGCGGGGGTTATAGTTACCGGCGGCGCAGAAACCCGAAAGTCATCTTGAAAATCATAGGGGTGCTGCTGATCGTGGCGGTTTGCGCCGTGGCTGCCATCCAGACCAAACGGTTGTGGGATGCGGATGCTGCGCTTGCCAAGCTGCAAGGCCAGACCACCGATGCACAGGCGGCCTCCGGTTCCGGACAGGCCACAGGGGGAAAGACGGGCAGCAAAGCGCTGAAATATCAGACGCTGTATCCGGAGATGAAGGTCGACAACACGGGCGCCTTTGAAGAGGGCAACGCCAAAGCGGTCTATTTGACCTTTGACGACGGCCCCTCGTCCAACACCGAGGAGATCTTGGACGCGCTGGCCGAGCGCGACCAGAAAGCGACCTTCTTTGTAGTCGGCAAAAACATCGAAGGCCGGGAAGATACCCTTAAGCGTATTGTGGACGAAGGCCACACGCTGGGCATCCACGGCTATTCCCATGAATACAACAAGATTTACAGTTCGGTCGAAGCCTTTCTGGAGGATTTCCATGAGGCGTATCAGGCGGTCTATGACGCCTGCGGCGTCTATCCGACCGTATTCCGCTTCCCGGGCGGGTCGGTCAATGCGTATAACCGCGATGTCTATCAGGCGATCATCGCCGAGATGATTCGCCGCGGCTTTGTCTATTACGATTGGAATGTGTCCGGCGGCGACGCCACGGGCGACGACCTTTCGGCGTCCGAAATCTGCGAGAACGTGGTAGACGGTGTATCGGATACCGAGCACCCGATCGTCCTGCTGCACGATGCGTCCAATAAGGATGCTACCGCCGAAGCGGTGGGCGATATCGTCGATCAGCTACTCGATGTTGGGCGTTATTGCGACAAGCTGACTCCGAACATCCAGCCGGTCACCTTTAGTTACAGCGAATAAAAAAGAAAGACGGCTTCCCACCAAGGGAAGCCGTCTTTTTGTTATACCGATGAGATTTCAATGCGGGAAATATAGGGGATGGTGGACAGCCGTGCTAAAATATCCGCGGTGTTGTGTGTGCGGCTGCGCCAGCCCAAATACAGTTCAAATCGGATGCGGATGTGTTCCTCATCGACATCCCGGCTGGAAAAATTGCTGATGTTGGCCTGTTCCAGTTCGAGCGTCTGACAGATGTTTTGGAAGCAGTTTTCCTGCTGGCTGCACAGGAACGAAACCTCAAACCGCGGGAATTTGAACATCCGCAGCGCCAGCATGGCGACCAAAAAGCCGCCAAAGGCTACGACATATTGACCAGCACCCATGGCAAGCCCCAGACAGGCCGCGACCCACAAGGTCGCAGCGGTGGTCAGTCCGCGCACCGAGCGGCCTTCTTTCATAATAGTACCGGCGCCTAAAAAGCCGATACCGGAAATGACCTGCGCCCCCAGGCGGGCTGGGTCGGAATTGGCCGTGCCGGCAAATTCCCCGACTGTCTGGCTGCCCAAAAGCATGACAACAGCGGCGCCGATGGTCACTAACATATGGGTGCGGATACCGGCCGGATGATGGGAGCGGGCACGTTCCCAGCCGATGCCGCCGCCGATGCACATGGCGAGAAGCAGCCGGACGGCTACCTCAAACATCAGGGTTACATGCTCCATACCGGTTACCTCCTTGGATGGATAAACAGGGGATTGGTGAACGCCAGATGTTGTCCGGCCCGGCCGTAATAGGTGCCAATCAGGTCGGCGCGCAGCCAGCCAGCCGGCAGGTCGAGCGATACCGACTGCTGCGGCTGCACCGGCCCTTCCCAAACGGTTTGGCCGTTATGTACCAGCCGGAGCTGTTCAGGCTGTACCTGGGCACGGTCCCAGTCGTGCGGCAGCGTGTCGGCATCCAGCGCCAGATCGATAGATAGACGGCCGGGCGCGACTTCGTCCCCAATGTCCCAAGGCTGGCCATCCGCGTCTGTGCCGTTCATGGTTAGCAGCGGCCCGGCGGACAGGCAGACGTGTCCGTCGCGCACGGCTTGCAGGATGGCGTCCTGCGACAGCGGTTCCTTTAAGCCGACGTAGGTATGCGCATAGGCAAAATGGTCCTCGCGGTGCCAGTCGCGGCCGCTCGTGGCCGTGATGCGGCAGCCGCGGTTTAAAAGCTGTTCCCAGAGCGCCAAGGCGCGCAAGCTCTGGATTTTGCGCGGCGCATCATCGCGCGACCAGACTTCGAGAAAGTCTACCGCCGTCCAATCGGACACCTGAAACTCCCAATGATACCCGGTGTTGACCGGGTTGGACAGGGCAAAGGGGTGGGCAATGCCGACCACGCCGTGGTTCTGGTGGATGGCGGCAATCGCCTCATCGATCTGGCCCGGACGCACACCGCGCCAATCGGTGTATCCCTGTTCGCCTAAGACCAGCATATGCCCAAAGTAGGTGGTCCATTCGATGCCGGCCACGCCGGTCAGGCCCTCCCGCGCGAGCGCAGGGGCAAATTCGGCCAGACCGGAAGCCGTATTGTGGTCGGTCAGCGCCACAGCGGCAAAGCCGCGGTCCTTGGCCGCATGCACCAGACCGGCCACGGTAAAGTCACCGTCGCTGTGTTCGGTGTGGGTGTGCAGTTCAACCGGATACCATTTCATACGCTTCCCTCCCTTCGATACGCAGTTTGCCATGGCAGGCGGGTGAGATGACTTCGTGCAGATGGAGCATCCCCGACCAACGGCCGGGCAGGCGGTCGGGCGGCGTAAAGCCGAGCGATGCATGTGTTTCGGTCAGAATGTGGGCCTGATCGGGCGCCCAGCGGTGGGCATTGCCCAGATAGCGGCCATCCTTATCGAGCGATAGGGTGATGAGGTTCTTGACCGGCAGGAACTTCTGCGCGTCCATGGGCTGCAAGTCGCGCGGATAGCAGTCATAATACCGGGTCAGCGCCTTTTCCACTTGGGGACGGCAGATCTCATCTGCGATTTCCAGCCCCGGCGAAAAAATGAAATGCAGCCGGATTTCCTGAACCGAGTCCGGACAGTCAAAGGAAAAGGGGACATCCTGGGAGGAGTCCGCGGGAGTCCAATCGTATTCCTGTTCAAACAGCACCATGGGAAACAGCCTCCTTTGCGTAGTAGGGGGTGCAGCGCGTCGGCTGCCCAGGCTGGCAGCACAGCGCGCAGGGCGGCTGGCCATCTTGCAGGCCAAAGGGGCCGGCCAAAAGGCCGGTCGTGTACACCTGTACCGGCCGCCCGCGTTCGGTGAGGTAGGCGGCTGCGCGCGTCTGCACCTCGTCGCAGGCGCTGCGGAAGGTGCGCGCCGTATCCGCGCACATGAGAAAGACCTCCGGGTCGGACGCATCGAC
Source organism: Butyricicoccus sp. (assembly GCA_031293105.1). Taxonomy (GTDB): domain Bacteria; phylum Bacillota; class Clostridia; order Oscillospirales; family Butyricicoccaceae; genus Butyricicoccus_B. The sequence continues at coordinate 9,506 of JAUMSA010000198.1, forward strand.
CAGGCTTTGCGGCATACCGTCGCGCTGGCCGTGGTGGGTCAGTTTGAGCACCTGCCCCTTCGGGAAATCGGGTGCGGCGCACCGTTCGTCCCAACCGCTGCATAGGTCGCCGGTCAGCATAGCCGTCCAGCCGTCCACATCCAGGCTGCACGCCAGACTGCACGTGTTTTCCACCTTGTCAAAGGCGCGCATGGCGTCGCGCTGGGCGGCCGGGTCATCCATACGGCAAAAGGCTTCGAATTGCGCGCGGCGCTGGGCAATCTGCGCCGCATCCATACCGAACAGGCGAATGCGGCAGCCCGGCCACAGTTCTTCAAAGGTATCGGTTGCCGCGCGTTCGCGGATGCGCACGTCCGATAAAAGCGGACGCAGCCGCTCGAGGTGCTGCAGCCCGGTGGTGAACAGGCGCAGGCTCAGGTCGTCCGGACATTCCGGCAGCGCGGCCTGGATGGCGCGCGCGGCGCTCACTTCCGGCCAGCAGTTGACCCAGAATTCCCCGATGGAAAAGCGCGCGGCCACATCGACCAAACCGCTCAAATGATCGTTGTGTAGATGGGTGCAGAGCATCACATCGATGTGGGACACGCCCTGCTGCGTTAGAAAATCGGCCAGATGGATGGTGCCGGGATGGGTATAGGCTTCATCCCCGCGGCCCGGGCCGCCGTCGATGACCAGGCAGTGGCCGTCATCGAGCAGGACCATGGCTTCGCCATAGCCGACATGTAAAAAGTAAAGTTGCATGAAAATCCTCCGTAGAAAACAGGCAGATGGGCAGCCTGCTTGACCGCCCATCTGACAAATGCTTTAACGGACCGAAGCCGTTTTTTCCTGATTGCGTTCTGCCAGAACCAGTGCGACGCGCTCTTCCTCGGTATGGGTAGAGGGAGGCGTCAGCAGGCTGACGACGATGCAGAAGATAAAGGTAACGATGGTTACCGGGAGTGCCGGACCGGCAAAGGTCTCGGTAATCCAAGCGTTGAACGGCTGGTATACCAGATAAACCACGCCGAAGGCAATGCCGCTGGCCATGGTTGCCACGCCGCCCTGCCAGGTCGCGCGCTTCCAGAAGCGGCCGACCAGCAGTGCCACCGCCATGCCGGGGGTAAACGAACCGATGACGTTATTGATGTAGCTCATGATGTCGTTTGCGAAGATGGTCATGCCGAACGCACCAACCAGCATGATGACCAGGATGATACGGGAATACTTCGGGATGTCCTTATCCGCAACCGGCTTTTTGAAGATGAGCGCATAGACGTGGGTCAGGAAGGGGGTAACGCCCGCGATAGCGTCCGAGTCAGCCGACGACATGATGGCCGACAGACCAGCGATCAGGCAGACCAGACCAATGGCCGGCGGGAAGACCGTGGTTGCCATGTAAGCAAAGGTAAAGTCCGGGTTGGCCAGGACGCTTTCGGCGCCTGTGTTGGTCGCAATGGTGAAGCCGGACATACCGACGATAGCCGGCAGAACCGAGAAACAGCCAACGACCGCCGCTGCAATCAGGATGGCCTTGCGGGCGGTTGCCGGGCTCTTGGCCGTGTAGACACGCATGTGTGCGGTCGGGCCAGCCATGGCGCCGTAGTAGGAAGCCAGAGCGACGGCCAGCACGCCCAGGACACCCTTCGAGCCCAAGCCGAACGCGGTCATTGCGCCCGGGTTGCCGGCCGCTTCGTAGGTTGCGCGGATGGTATCATAGCCGCCTGCGGCCGGGATAGCCAGAATGGCGATCATCACAAAGCCGCCGAACAGCAGGACTGCCTGAATGGCATCCGTCCAAACAACGGCCATGTAACCGCCGACGAATACATACACACCAAAGGCCAGAACCGTGATGATCTTGGCCGGAATCATATCCATACCGATCAGATAAGCCAGATAGTTGGCGCCGCCGTTGATGGCGCTGCCCACCCAAACGATGGAAACGATGAAGATGACGACCGACATGAACTTGCGCATGTACGGGCTGCCGTCATAATAAAATTGCAGTTCTTCGCACAGGGTGCGGAATTTGTGCTTGCGAACGTGCGAGAAGCAGAACGCAACGGTCACCAGGCCGATGGCGTTGGCCAGCGGATACACCGCGCCCAGCCAACCGTCGCGGAAGCCGTTGGCAGTTGCGCCGACCGAGGTGCCGGTGCCAACCGCGGTTGCGGCGGCGGTACAAATCAAAAGAATCAGGCCGACATTACGTCCCCCCATCAGGTAATCTTCGCCCTGTGTCGTGCCCTTTTTGCTGGTGAGATAGGCAATGAGTATCATCAAGCCGATGTACACAAAGAATCCCACGATGAACAATGCAGCGTATTGTCCGGATACCATACTCTTTTCTCCTTTCCTTGTCACAAAATCGTATAGACGACTTGGGTTTATTGTATACTGCCTGCGACAAGTTGTAAAGACATCTTAACGAAATTTGTCGAAATGCTATTTTTTACAATCGGCAATTGTTCATATCTGCCAAAATGGCAGGGCAAACACAGCGC
>JAUMSA010000216.1 GCA_031293105.1 Butyricicoccus sp.
ACTTTATACAAACCAAAGGAGGCTCGATATGGCGCAGGAAAACAAAATGGGAATCATGCCCACCGGGCGGCTGCTGTGGTCCATGTCGGTGCCGGTGATGCTGTCCATGCTGGTCAGCGCCCTTTATAATATTGTAGACAGCATGTTCATTGCGCGCATCAGCGACGACGCGCTCACGGCGGTCAGCCTGTGCTTTCCCGTGCAGCTGCTCATGATCGCGCTGGCGACCGGCATCGGCGTGGGGCTCAATGTCCTGCTCAGCCAGGCGCTGGGCGCTGGGAACCGTACCTCGGCCGACCGCATTGCAGGCAACGGCATTTTCCTCTCGCTGGTGTGCTGGGGTGTTTTCGCGGTCGCCGGATGGTTCGGCAGCACGCCGTTTTTGACGCTGTTCACCCAAAAAGCTGCCATCTTGTCCATGGGTACCGATTATCTGCGCATTTGCACCGCTTTTTCCTGCGGGGTCTTTCTGCTGTTCACCGCCGAACGGCTCATGCAGGCCACCGGGCAAACGGTCTATCATATGATTATCCAGTGTATCGGCGCGCTGATTAATGTTGTGCTGGACCCGATTTTGATTTTCGGCCTGTTCGGCGCCCCGGTCTTGGGTGTGGCGGGCGCGGCTATCGCCACGATTCTCGGCCAATGCACGGCCATGGCCATCGGCTTTGTACTCAACTACAAACTCAATCAAGACATCCATTTTTCGGCGGCTGCCCTGCGGCCTGACCCAGAGATTGTGCGCAGCATGTGCCGCATCGGCCTGCCCGCGGCGGCCGTGCAAGCGCTCTCGACCGCCATGACCGCTGGCATGAACGCCATCCTTATGCCGCTCAGCTTGCCTGCGGTCGGCTTCTTTGGGGTCTATTACAAGCTGCAAAACTTTTTGTACATGCCCCTGTACGGGCTGACCAACACCATGGTGCCCATCATTGGCTATAACCTGGGCGCCAAAAAATACGACCGCATCCGCTCGGTCACGCGCAATGCGATCGTGTTTGCGCTTGCGATGATGGGGGTCGGCGCCCTACTGTTTTTGCTGTTCCCGCACGCACTGCTGTCCCTGTTTGGCGAGGAAGGACTGCGGTTTGCAGGCGGCGTGACCGCCATCCGCATCATTGCACCGTCCTTTTTGCCGGCGGCGGTTACGCTGACGCTGTGCGGCGTGCTGCAAGGCTTGGGCCGCAGCGGCACCGCCCTGCTGGCCGCTGCTCTAAGGCAGCTTGTTTTGCTGCTGCCCGCCGCCTATCTCTTGGGCCTGTTGGGCTTCCCGGCCCTGTGGCTGGCGTTCCCGGTCTCCGAAATCCTCACCCTGCCGGCCGCCTGGCTGCTCAGCCGCCAGGTACTGCGTCCGATTTCCGCGCTTTGAAAATCCTTTTCCTGGGGGCTTGTATTTTTCGGAAAAAAGGCATACAATGAAGGTACAAATAAAGAAATGTTAGAAGGTGATTCCAATGGACAACGAATTCGAGCAGATCACCTGCGACATATTAAAGGACCCGCTCTTTCTGGAAACCCGTTCGTTTGTCCACCATGGCGGTGAAAACTCGGTGTATGACCATTCGCTTGCAACCGCAAAAGTGGCATTCTCCCTGGCCCATCGCTTCGGCTTGGACGATGACGGAGTCCGTTCGGTCACACGGGCGGCACTGCTTCACGATTTCTTTGGCTATGACTGGCACGGCGATTGGTTCAAGGGCTATCTCCGCCAGTTTTCCGGATGGCAACGCTTCCGGCATATGCACGCTTTCGTTCATGGCGATATCGCCGCCGACCGCGCGCAGGCTCGTTTTGGGCTGAGTCAGCGGCAGCGCGATGCCATCGCAAGCCACATGTTCCCGCTTTGTTTTTCCGTGCCCCGCTCAAGCGAGGCGTGGATCATCACCCTGGCGGATAAAATCGTGGCTTCCCGCGAAGTGACCCAAGCGGCAGGATATTACGCGGCGTCCTTTTTCCGGAAATTCATTCCGGCGGCGCAGGAATAAGCAATTGGGGCGGTCTCGGTCAAGAGGCCGCCTGTTTTTTTAAGAAAGGGGAATTTTCTTCATGCGGCTGCATCAGGCACTTCAGATTTCGCCCCGCGATACGGTGGCAATCATCGGCGCCGGCGGCAAAACAACCGCTTTGTGGCGCTTGGCCGCCGAACGGCGGGACGATGGCGCGCTCATCACCACCTCGACCCACATCCTGCGTCCATCGCCGGACGCCTGCGATGTGTTTGTCTCGCCCGCCGATTGGGACGAACTGCACGGCCAATTGGTCCCCGGTCAGGTGGTCTGCGCGGCCTATCCCGGCCCGGAGGACAAGTGCACCGGCCTTTCTCCTGCCCTGTTTGCGGCCGCCCGGGCAGCGGGTACGCCCATTTTATATGAGGCAGACGGCGCCGGCAAGCTGCCGGCCAAGCTGCATCGGCCGGGCGAGCCGGTCATTTATCCGAATACCGATGTGGTTCTGATTTTGGCTGGCCTGCGCGCGCTGGGGCGTCCGGTTCAGGAGATCTGCCATCGGTTCCAGCTGTCACCGCGCATGGCGCTCACCCCACAGAGGCCGTTTGACACCCAGGACCTGCTGGAAACCATCCGCGACGCCATCCGCGCCTGCGGCGCTGCCAGAGAACAAGTGCGCATCCTCATCAACCAGGCCGACACCCCGAACCGCTTGGAAACCGCCCGTCCGGTTCAAACCGCCCTGCAAGACGAAGGGTATTTTGTCCAGACCGGCTGTCTGCGCAACCCCTTTTGGCCATGAAAAAAAGCCTTTCCCGTATGCGGGAAAGGCTTTTTAATTACAGCACCTTGCTGAGGAATTCTTTCAGGCGCGGATGCTGCGGATGGTCAAAAAAGGCTTCGGGTTCGTTCTGCTCGGCGATGACGCCCTGGTCCATGAACATGACGCGCGTGGCCACCGAACGGGCAAAGCCCATCTCATGGGTGACAACCACCATGGTCATGCCCTCTTCGGCCAGTTCCTTCATCAGTTCGAGCACTTCGCCGACCATTTCCGGGTCGAGCGCCGAGGTGGGCTCGTCAAAGAGCATCACGTCTGGATTCATCGCCAGCGCCCGCGCGATGGCGATACGCTGCTGCTGGCCGCCCGAAAGCTGACGCGGATAGGCGTCCGCCTTGTCGGGCAGACCGACCCGCGCGAGCAGTTCCATGGCTTTTTTCTCGGCTTCGGCGTCGCTCATGATCTTGAGACGGACGGGGGCGAGCTTGATGTTCTCCTTAACCGACAGATGCGGGAACAGGTTAAACTGCTGGAACACCATGCCCATCTTGCGGCGCAGTTTGTTGATATCCTGCTTGGGGTCGGTGATATCGGTGCCTTCAAAGGTGATCGTGCCCGAAGTCGGCTGCTCTAGCAGGTTCAGGCAGCGCAGGAAGGTCGATTTACCCGAACCGGATGCGCCGACGATGACCACCTTCTCGCCTTTGGAGATATGTTCATTGAGGCCCTTGAGCACCTCGTGATCCCCAAAGGATTTATGCAGGTCTTTAACGTCGATCACTGGCTGCCAGCCTCCTTTCGATCAATTTCTGTACCTGGGTCATCAGCACGACGAGCACCAGATAGAACACCGCTGTGATGAGGAGCGGCGCGATGTTGTACACGCGGTTTTGGATGTTGGTCGCCATTTTCAGCACATCCTGTACGGCGACATAACCGGCAACCGAAGTCTCTTTCAGAAGCGTGATGAACTCATTGAACAGGGCGGGCAGGATATTGCGCACCGCCTGCGGCAAGATGATGAGCCGCATGGTCTGGCCTGAGCTCAGGCCGAGCGAACGGCCAGCCTCGGTCTGGCCGCGGTCGATCGACTGAATACCCGCGCGGATGATCTCGGCCACATATGCGCCCGAGTTGATACCAAACCCGACCACAGCCGCCAAGGTGCCGTCGGTCATGGTGACGAAAATACCGGTGTAGATGATCAAAAGCTGCACCATAACCGGCGTGCCGCGGATTACCGTTAAGTACAGATTACAAATCTTTTCAGCCAGCCACAAAATAAAATTGCACTTGCCTTTTTCCCGCTGCTGGGCAGCCGACACCTTGATAATTGCGATCACAATACCGATGACGATGCCCAAGATGACGGCACAGGCCGCAATCTCCAGCGTTTTGCCCAGGCCGCGGAAGTACAGCTTCCAGCGGTCGCCCTCCAGGAATGCACCATAGAGCTGGTCTCCGCGGGCGGTCAGCCATTCACTCACATACATCTCCCCTTTAACGTAAATTTTTCACGATTGCCAAAGCAGCAGGAGCCTGTCAGCCCCTGCTGCTTGTGGTTTTTTGTATTTTATTTGTTAGATGCCCATATGCTGGTTGATCAGCTCATCAACCTTATCGCCCTTGTACTCAGCCAGTACTTCGTTGATGACCGCCAGCAGGTCTTCCTGACCCTTCTGTACGGCAAACGCATACTGCTCGTCGGTCAGCTTGGTGTCCAGCAGCTTGAGCTTGCCGTCCTGGGAAGCAACAATGGCTTCGGCCGGCTTCTGGTCAATGATAACAGCATCGGCCTTGCCGTTTGCCAGGTTCATACCAGCTTCCACGGCGGACTTGAACTGCAGAACATTGGCATTCTTGATGGTCGAACCGGTGCTTTCATCGCCCGAAGCGTACCAGTCGCCCGTGGTGCCCTGCTGTACCGCGATGTTCTTGCCGGACAGCGCTGCATCCAGTGCATCCTTATCGCCCGACAGGTCGGAGTCCGAACGGACAATGACCATCTGGGAAGAGGTAACGTATTCGTCGGTGAAGTCCACTTCCTTCAGGCGCTCCTCGGTGATGGTCATGCCAGCAGCCGCAAAGTCACCCTTGCCCGACTTGAGGGCCGAAATGATGCCGTCAAAGTCCATATCGACAATCTTGAGCTTGACACCCAGCTTATCGGCAACCGCCTGCGCCAAATCCGGGTCTACACCCTGTACGCTGCCGTCGTCAGCCAGATATTCAAACGGCGGGAACTGCGCATTGGTCAGCATGGTGATTTCGCCCTTTTCCTTGATGGCGTCAACCGTGGGGGTGGCGCTATCGGTCGCGGACGATGCCGAGTTGCCAGCCGCCGAGCTGCCGGCTGCAGACTGATTGTTGTTGCCGCCGCAGGCCGCAAGCGTACCCGCCATCATCAGGGCGGCCAGAACAAGCGCAAATTTCTTCTTCATATGAATCCTTTCCTCCTACATAAAGAAAGTGTGGTAAACCCCTCGTCTACCAGTTTTCTATTTTTTGATACAGGTA
>JAUMSA010000262.1 GCA_031293105.1 Butyricicoccus sp.
GTACCCGAATTGTTCGGCAGCATGGTATTCAACGAAGCTGCCATGAAGGAACGGCTGCCCAAGGAAACCTATAAGGCGCTCAAGCGCACCATGACCGAGGGCACGGCACTCGACCCCCAGATTGCGGGCGTTGTCGCCAACGCGATGAAGGACTGGGCGATCTCCAAGGGCGCCACCCACTTCACCCACTGGTTCCAGCCCATGACCGGCGTGACCGCCGAAAAGCATGACTCCTTCCTGTCCCCGAGCAGCGACGGCACGGTGATTATGGAGTTTTCGGGCAAGGAGCTCATCAAGGGTGAGCCGGATGCGTCTTCGTTCCCGTCGGGCGGTCTGCGCGCGACCTTTGAGGCCCGCGGCTACACGGCCTGGGACCCGACCTCCTATGCTTTTATTAAGGATAATACCCTGTGCATCCCGACTGCATTCTGCTCCTACACCGGCGAGGTGCTCGACAAGAAGACCCCGCTGCTGCGCTCGATGGACGCCATCAGCAACCAGGCTTGCCGCGTTTTGAAGCTCTTCGGCAAGGACGTAAAGCGCGTGACCACCACGGTTGGTCCCGAGCAGGAATACTTCCTTATCGACAAGAAGCATTATGCACAGCGTCCTGACCTGATTCTGACCGGCCGTACGCTCTTCGGCGCCAAGGCACCCAAGGGCCAAGAGCTGGAAGACCATTACTTCGGTTCCATCCGTCCGCGCGTCAAGGCATTTATGGAAGACCTGGACGACGAACTGTGGCAGCTGGGCATCTACTCCAAGACCGAGCACAACGAAGTTGCACCCTGCCAGCACGAGATGGCGCCGATCTTCACCACCACCAACATCGCCACCGACCACAACCAGCTGACCATGGAGGTCATGAAGCGTGTGGCCGACAAGCATGGCTTTGTCTGCCTGCTGCATGAAAAGCCGTTTGAAGGCGTCAATGGTTCGGGTAAGCATAACAACTGGTCGATTTCCACCGATGCAGGCGAAAACCTGCTCGAGCCGGGCAAGACCCCGTCGGCCAATGCCCAGTTCCTGCTGTTCCTGACCGCGGTCATCAAGGCTGTGGACGAATACCAGGATCTGCTGCGCATCTCGGTTGCATCGGCCGGCAATGACCACCGTCTGGGCGCAAACGAGGCGCCTCCGGCGATCGTATCCATGTTCGTTGGCGAGGAACTGGAAGCTATTCTGGATTCTATCGTATCCGGTGTTGATTACACCGACGCGGCCAAGACCATGATGGACATCGGCGCCGCTGTGCTGCCGCCCATCCCCAAGGATACGACCGACCGCAACCGTACATCGCCCTTTGCCTTTACCGGCAACAAGTTTGAATTCCGTATGCTGGGTTCGGCCGTCAACATCGCTTGCCCGAACATCATGCTGAACACTGCGGTTGCCGAGGAGCTGCGCCAGTTCGCCGAAGAACTGGAAGCGGCCAGCGATTTTGACGCTGCACTCGGCGAGCTCATCCGCCGCGAGATCAAGGCACATCGCCGCATCATCTTCAACGGCAATGGCTACGGCGCTGAATGGCCGGAAGAAGCCGAAAAGCGCGGCCTGCTCAACCTCAAGTCCACGCCCGACGCGCTGCCGCACTACACCGACGAAAAGAACGTCAAGCTGTTCCAGATCCACGGGGTTTACACCCAGGCGGAAATGCAGTCGCGTGAAGAAATTCTGCTGGAAGAATACGCAAAGACCATCCAGATCGAAGCGCTGACCTCGCTCGAGATGCTCAGCCGCAAGATCATTCCGGCTGTGGTTTCGTACTCGGGCAAGGTGGCCACGAGTGTGGCAACCAAGGCATCCATCGGCATCGAAGCACCGGCTGAAACCGGTCTGGCACGCGAGCTGACCGAGCAAACGGCCGACCTGATGCAGAAGCGCGACGCGCTGGCACAGACCATTGAAAACATCCCGGCTGACCTGGAAGAGGCAGCTCGGTATTACCATGATGCGGTTATCACCGCCATGGAAGAGGCGCGGGCAGTTGCCGACGACCTCGAAACCAAGGTGGCATCGTCCGATTGGCCGCTGCCGACCTACGGTGAAATGTTGTTCTATGTTTAAGTGATACACAAAGGCGTGTACCCCAAGACCTAGGGAGTACACGCCTTTAAATTTTTAGGGGGGTTCGTATTATGGAACTTGCAAATCTTGCAACTGCGTTAAATACAGGCTGGATCCTGTTGGGCGCTGCATTGGTATTCTTCATGCAAGCAGGTTTTGCGATGGTGGAAACCGGCTTTACCCGTGCGAAGAATGCCGGTAACATCATCATGAAAAACCTGATGGACTTTTGTCTGGGCACACCGATTTTCTGGATTCTGGGCTTTGGCATCATGTTCGGGGCATCCAGCCCGTTCTTCGGCGGCTTTGATTTCCTGGCCGACGGTGTTGTGGGCGAAGGCTACGACTGGGCAACGCTCATCTTCCAGACCGTATTCTGTGCGACCGCGGCGACCATCGTATCGGGCGCCATGGCGGAACGCACCAAGTTTTCGGCTTACTGTGTCTACTCTGCCGTGATTTCGGCGGTCATCTACCCGATTTCCGGTCACTGGATTTGGGGCGGCGGCTGGCTCAGCGAGCTTGGCTTCCATGACTTCGCTGGTTCCACGGCGGTTCATATGGTTGGCGGTGTAGCTGCTTTTGTAGGCGCTACCATCCTGGGGCCGCGTATCGGCAAGTACACCAAGGACGGCAAGGCGCGCGCGATTCCGGGCCACTCTCTGACCCTGGGCGCACTCGGCGTATTCATTCTGTGGTTCTGCTGGTTTGGCTTTAACGGCGCTTCCACGGTCGCTCTGGCCGACGGCGCTGCCGAAACCGCAGCCCGCGTTTTCGTAACCACCAACCTGGCGGCTGCCATGGCAACCGTAACCGTGATGTTCGTCACTTGGGCGCGCTACAAGAAGCCCGACGTCTCTATGACGCTCAACGGCTCTCTGGCCGGTCTGGTAGCCATCACGGCTGGTTGTGATACCGTAACGCCGGTGGGCGCTGCCATCATCGGTATCATCGCTGGTTTTGTGGTTGTATTCGGTATTGAATTTATCGATCAGAAGCTCAAGGTCGATGACCCGGTCGGTGCAGTTGGCGTACACGGCCTGTGCGGCGCGACTGGTACCATCATGGTCGGCCTGTTCGGTTACTATGAATACGGCACCAACAATGTAGCACCCGTTGGCCTGTTCTACGGCGGCGGTGCGCATGCTCTGCTCATTCAGCTTCTTGGCGTGGTCTGCGTCATCGCTTGGGTTGCAATCACCATGACCATTGTATTCCAGATCATCAAGCACACCATGGGCCTGCGTGTTTCCCGTGAGGAAGAAGTGATGGGCCTGGATAAGCCCGAGCACGGTCTGGCATCCGCTTATGCGGACTTCATGCCGGTACCGCAGGTACTTGGCACCAAGGCAGGCGAACGCGAGGCCAAGGCAGCCGAAGGTATGCCGGCACCTGCCGAGCAAGCCGTACCGGTTACCCGGGTATCCACCGAAAACAGCGCAAGCGGTATTCATAAGGTGGTTATCCTGGCCAAACAGTCCCGTCTGGAAGCTCTCAAGGATACCATGAACAATATCGGTGTTACCGGTATGACCGTTACCAACGTTATGGGCTTTGGCCAGCAGAAGGGCGCAGCCGAATTCTACCGCGGCGCCGAACTGGATGTTACCCTGCTGCCCAAGGTCAAGATGGAGATCGTCGTAACGGCGATCCCGGTCGATACGGTTGTGGATGCTGCCAAGAAGGCGCTTTACACCGGTCACATCGGCGACGGCAAGATCTTCGTCTACGACGTTGTGGATGTTGTCAAGGTACGTACCGGCCAGAGCGGGTACGACGCCTTGCAGGATTAACTTTCGGATAAAAAGGGAACTTCCCATTTTATCATCTTTCCCTTTTCACAAACGCAAGCCCCGGATGCACCATCCGGGGCTTGTGCTTTGTTTTGGACCAAAACTGCTTGCCGCCCGGGCGGTGGGGGCTTATAATGGAGGAAAACATCCGCGCCGGACGGCGCGGGATATGGGAGCTTTTTGGTATGACCGATCGTTTTGGGCGCGCGATCACCTATGCGCGTCTTTCTTTAACCGAGGCCTGCAATCTGCGGTGTCGTTACTGCATGCCGCCCGGCCGTGCCTCGGCTCGTCCGGCCATGGATGACCGGCAAATTGAACATCTGGTGCAGGCGCTGGCAGCGGTGGGCGTGCACAAGATTCGCTTCACCGGCGGCGAACCGCTTGTGCGGCCTGGCGTGCGGCCGCTGCTTGAGCGGGTGTGCCGGCAGCCCGGCATCGACTGGGCCATCACCACCAACGGCACCACGCTTGCGCGGGATGCCGACTGGCTGTGCCGCGCCGGGGTTGCGCGCGTCAATATCAGTCTGGATACCCTGGATGCGGCCGATTACCGGACGCTGACCGGCGGGGATGTCCAGGACGCCCGGCGCGGGATCGAGGCGGCGCTTGCGGCCGGGTTCCGGCAGGTGCGGCTCAATGCCGTACTTGTGCGTGGGGTGAGCGAGGGGCAGATCGCCGCCTTGGCCGATTGGACACGCGACTGGCCGGTCGATGTGCGGTTTATCGAGCTGATGCCCATGGGCACCTGCCAGGACTGGGCCAAGGCGCATTTCCTGCCCGCTGGGGCGGTGCGGGAGGCGCTGCCCGAACTGCAAGAAACCGATCAGGATGCCCATGCCCCGGCGCATTATTTCCGTTTGCCGGGCGCCAAGGGACGCGTGGGGCTGATTACGCCGCTCAGCGGCCATTTCTGCGCGGCCTGCAACCGCATCCGCATCACCTTTGACGGCAAGCTCAAACCCTGCCTGCATTCCAATGAGGAGATCGACTTGCGGCCTGCGCTGGACGCCCCGGATGCCCTGCAAGAACTGCTGCGCCAGGGCGTGCAATGTAAACCCGAACGCCACCACTTGTGTGAAAACCAATTCATCCGCCGCGATATGTCCCAGATCGGCGGATAACAAAAGCCCCCGGCCCAATATGGGCTGGGGGCTTGGTGCTTTTAGTTGTAGACCGCATTTTGTACCAGGGTGGCAATGTCAGTGTTGTAGTACATATCCATGCGCACCAGGATATCGTCGGCGGCAAACTGGCGGCCCTGTACCAGCTGGAGTTTATAACCGGCTCGCTTGGCGAGCAGATAGGTCTCCTTGTTGTGGTCGCCGTAAGGGTACGCCAAAAAGATGGTCTTTTTCTTCAGTTCCTGCGACAGGCTGTGATAGGCGGTGCTGAACATGCTGGACAGCTCGGCGCTGGGCAGGGAGGTGGCGCGTTCGTGAATCAAATTGTGGCTGTAAATGGACACCAGCCCGCTTTCCTCCATTTCATGCGCCTGGGGATAGGTGAAATGACTGTCCCGGCCGCCGCTCAGGTCCTGTACCACGCAGAAAATGTCCGCGTGCAGGTTCAGTTCCTTTAACAGGGGATAGGCGATCTCGTAATTGTTTAAGTACCCGTCGTCAATGGTGACGATGAAATATTTCTTACTGGGGTCGGCTTCGCCGTTGTAATACTGCTCCAGCGTGAGCGGCTCAAAGCCTAGGGCGAGCAGGTCGCTGATGTTTTGGCGGAAGCGCTCAGGCGTCGTATATAAGGTCGGGCTCAAAAGCGCTTCTTCCTCGGTTTCACAGAAAGCGTGATACATCAGGATGATGGTGTTATTTTGGTGCTCAAAATAGGGGGCGGTTTTGTCCAGCTCGACCGCTTCCCGTGCGCCGTCGTAGATGGCCTGGATGTCCAGAGTGCGAGCCAGGTCACGCAACTTAAAATAGTTATAGCCGCCGATTTCATAGCCCTGAATGTCAGACGGCGCGTCGTTGACAAGCACCTGCTGACCGGTCGGCACCGCGGTGACCGTTTCCGGCCAGTTGTCCTCGGGGAGGTCGCGGTCGCCCTCGTAAGTGCCGGAGGACGAGATGCCAACCGTACCCGCATCTTCGTCATAGGTGACCGAGTAGTCGAGCATGCGGCCAAAATCGCGCAGGCGGACATAATTATAGCCGCCGATATTGTAGGCGTG
>JAUMSA010000337.1 GCA_031293105.1 Butyricicoccus sp.
GTACTGGCGTTCGCCATGGCGTTCACCATGATGGCGACAGCTGGCGCGGCATACACGGACCAGGCCGACATTCAGGCGACCGAAGCCGTGGAAATGCTCGCAACGCTCGGCGTAATGACCGGCGATCCGGACGGTTCCTTCCGCCCGAACGACACTATTACCCGTGCAGAAGCTTGCCGTATGATCTACTCGATCCGTACCGGCAGCGACAATGCGGATGCATACGCTGGTATGCAGACCACTTTCACCGACGTACCGTCTGATGCTTGGTACGCTGGCTATGTTAAGCATTGCCAGTCTGTCGGCATTGTATCCGGTAAGTCGGCAACTATTTTCGACCCGAATGCAAATGTAACCGGCGTTGAGCTGGCTCTGATGTGCCTGCGCGTCATGGGCTATGACCCGGCGAAGGCTGACATCGGTGGCTCCACCTGGTCCACCAAGACCATCGGTTACGCAACCGAAGCTGGTATCCTGGACGATGTCAATACTTCCATCACGGCTGATTGCCCGCGTCAGTGGGCTGCCCAGCTGATGTACAACATGATTCAGGCTCATACCGTTCGTTGGTCTAACGACTCCGAGACTTACACCGACCTGAATATGGCTGGTACGAAGTACAACGAAACCGTTGGTCTCAAGTATCTGGATCTGTGGATCAACATTGGTACTCTGACCAATATCAATGCAGACAACCTGACCATCACTATGAACCAGAACGACAACCTGGAGAGCGACAAGCAGCTTAGCTCTGCACCGGGTACGCTGCCTTTCTCCAAGCTGAGCAAGGATTACACCGATCTGCTGGGTCAGAAGGTTAAGGTTCTGTTCAAGGACGGCAAGACCAATTCGGTTATCGGCGTTTACGCAACCGAAGAGAACACCGTTTACTCCACCGTTATGAATGCGGTTGAAGAAGACAACGGTAAGATCAAGTTTGACGGCAACTCCTACTCGGTTGATTCTGCAATCGAACTGTATATCAATGGTACATCGGTTGCTAAAAACAAGACTGCAGCTGACTTTGACAACGACGCTGGCGATAAGGTTCATTCCGCAACCCGTAACATCGAAAACCGCATCTCGGCCGATGAAGTGAAGTTCATCGACTCGGACGACAACGGCAAGATCGATACCGCTATGCTGACCACGGTTGACGTAGCGAAGGTTACTTATGTGTCTTCTGACGAGATTCTGGCTGGTGGCACAAGCTACAAGTATGCAGATGAAAACATTGCAGAAGGCATTGCCAAGGATGAGTACGTTGCAATCCGTGAGGATCTGTTCGGCGACTGCAAGTCGGTTTCCAAGATCGACTACCTGAACAATGTAAGCCTGTCCGGTACCAAGACCAACCCGAATCAGTACCTGATCGATGGCACCTGGTATAAGGAAGGCGTAAACGCTGAAATGAACAGCGTACAGTCTGGCACGACTGTAAATGCATACGCTGTAAACGGCGTTGTATTCTACGCAAAGCGTGCTTCTGGCGAAAATGCAACCCTGTCTGACGTTGCAATCGTGCTGGCAGTCGGCACCGACATCCAGGGCGATAAGGCTAAGATCCTGAAGCTCGACGGCACCACCACCGAAATCGTTGACATCGACAACGATCCGGGCACCGGCTATGTTGCCAAGGGCGCTCTGGAAGAAGGCGCTGTATACGAGTACTCGGTTAAGGGCGGCGAATATCGCTTCAAGAACTTGGATCAGACCAAGGATTACTTTGGCGATTACACGGCACTGAATGACGGCGCTCCGAGCGGCACCGGTGCAAGCAACACCATTTCCGGCCTTACTGTAGCAGGCGCTGCCGGCGACACCAAGTCGGTTGGCGGCACGGCGGTTGCAGATTCTGCAAAGGTTATCCTGATCGACGATTACGCTGCAAACACCGCTGATTACAAGATCATCACCGGTAAGCAGTTCAAGTCGCTGACTGTAGGCACTGCTACCGAGAATGTTTACAGCGACGGCGGCATCGCAGCCTTCACCTCCAAGGTTGACGGCGTAACCCGCGTTTCCTACGCAGTTGTTGCTGTAAACAACATTGCAGATAGCTTTGTTACCAACGACAACTACGGCTATGTCACCGAGGATTCCTACAAGGCTGACGGCGGCTATGTAGTATACACCATCTGGAACGGCTCCGAGTCCCTGAAGGTTCAGGAGAAGGGCAACACGGCTCGCTCCAAGGGCAAGGTTCTGGGTTACTCCTCCATCACCACCGAAGAGGGTCTGGCTGACGGCGTAGTCGGCACCATCGAGGATGTTGACGACAACTTCGGCCTGGTTGACAACGGTATTGTTTACGGTGTAAATGATTCCCAGACCAAGATTTCTCTCGACGGCAAGAACCAGAACGAGATCACTTCGGACACCAA
Source organism: Butyricicoccus sp. (assembly GCA_031293105.1). Lineage (GTDB taxonomy): Bacteria > Bacillota > Clostridia > Oscillospirales > Butyricicoccaceae > Butyricicoccus_B. The sequence continues at coordinate 2,385 of JAUMSA010000337.1, forward strand.
GGTTCTGTACGTAGACACCAAGGATCACATCGGCTACGCAGATGGCGATATCCAGGAAGCTGACGACTTTGGCACTGGCAAGATCGCGAACGTAATGTACCTGCTTGACGGTTCTGCTGTTGATGCAGATGTATCCCTGCTGATTGTTGACGTGAAGAACAACCTGCATGGTTCCTTTGCTTACAACTTTGGCGCTGGTGCTACTGCGGCTGACATCAACCAGGCTCTGACCAAGGGTGATGTTACCATTAACGGCGCTCTGGACGCAATGACCCTGAATGTTCCGGAAAACACCACGCTGACCATTGCTGTTGACCAGACGAAGGCGGTTGATGTCAATGTAGCGGATGGCGCTACCGTTTTCGTCAAGAACGATATTGATTTGGCTGATACTACCGTGACTGTCGCTGCTGGCGGCCAGCTGAAGACCGATGTTGCAACCAATTCTTCCGAAATCCTGGTTGGTCCGAAGAATGCCCGCATTGTAACTGCTTCCAAAACAGAGGTAACGGTTGATTTCAAGGGCAGCAACAACTTGGCTGACATGACGATTGCTGGCGATGCCACGATTCCGGCTGGTCAGACCTGGTATTCCATGTTCGGCAAGGAAGCAGATAACGCTACGGGTCTGGCTATGAAGTTGACCAGCGGTAAGCTGACCGTTAATGGCACGTTGAAGCTGATCAGCGGCGCAAATGGCAGCAGCCTGACGGTTTCTGGCACTGGTGCAGTTGTAGTAGGCTCTAATGGTATGATTGAGGTTGCAAAGGCAGCAGATGTAACTGGCAACAACGCTATTACGGGCACGGATGACACCTCCAAATTGATTGTCAAGAGTGGTAACCAGAACGTAGGTACTATCACTGGCATCGCAGGTGTAACTGACCACACTGAAAAAACCTACACTTGGGATGCTGACACTTCGGCTTGGAAGTAATAGACCCATATTATTAGTTCTAAAAACCCCCTCTTTCGAGGGGGTTTTTCCTTTTTATTTGAAAGCAATGTAACGATAAGGCGCAGCATCTGCTGAATCGCGATAATCGTCAAAATCAACCGCAAATCCGTTCGAGTAGATGCGTACATCGTCATGCGGCACATTTGGCAAAGCCAAACGAATCGGATATACATAATTGCCTTCTGGGTACCGTGCCAGCAATAAAACTGCCTTGGGCTGGAAGCCAAGTTCAATATAGTCGGTATTTTCAGTCTGGCTTGGCGTGTAAGTGCCAAGATACACTTCACACTTCTGCGCAATAGCCGTAGTCAATACCGTCTGTGCCTCACTGAGTGCAGAATCTGCACTTTCGCGGGCGGTTTGCTCGGCGGTTAGCCGCTCAGAAACGCTGTTTTCATCAGCCTTGCCGTTAAGTTTTTCGTCCAGTGCCTCGTCAAACATGCTCTCGTGGATGGCTCCGGCAAAAGTCTCGGTGACAATGCTTTCGACTTTGGTGTCCAATGCTTCGTGCGCTTCGGCCAGGGCGTTGTGCGCCTCGCGGACTTCGTCCGCCGGTGCTTGAAACCGGCGTTTGAGTTCATCGGCCGTCAAGGTCGGCGTGTCCGGCAGGCTGGTGATCGGCTCGGCAAACGCCGGAATGATGTAGTTCGTATTCATCGCGTGTCCTCCTTTGTCCCGCTGTGTTGCGGGTTTCATGATGGCGATGATAATAGCCGCGACGTTTCCGATTTGTCAAGCCATAGATGGAGGTTCATTTCCTGGGGAAATGAATCAACGAACCGATTTCCCAGCATTCGATACGTAGACTTGTTGTGTGCGGTATCCAGATACGCTATAATAAACACAGGGTAACGATCATCGATTCAAGGGGGAAAAGACTATGAATGAGTCACAAGCTTATTGTACAAACTGTGGAGCACCGCTCAAGCCGGGTGCACATTTCTGCATCCAATGTGGTGCACCAGTCCCGGATACACCGGTGCCTTCTGAGCCGGCACCAATTGAAGCACCCGCACCGGAATTACCAACCGAACAACTGCCAGCCCAAGAACCGGCAACCGAAAAACCAGCCATACGGCATCCTTTCCGCAAATGGGGGATTGTGATCGGATGCATTGCCGTTGTGATCGTAGCCGCAGCTGTGTTCTTATTGCAAGGCCGCTCGGACAACGATCCTTCAAATGCCGCGGCCAGTGCCCCCAATACGTCTGCAAATGAAGCCGAATCGACCCAATCAAGCCAATCCCCCGCACAGACTCCAGTCGATACACTCTCCTTGCAGGTCACGCAGGTGGATACCCATGAGTATCCGGAAGTGCGGCTTTATTTCCAGCTTGAGGATATGAATGGCAACTTGGTTTCCTCTGCCAGCAATCCGGTTTTGGCGATCACCGAACAAGATGGCAAGACCCAGGAAGTTGTTCCGCAGACGCTGCAGTCTACCCAGAAAAATATCTGTTTCATTATGGACATCAGCGGCAGCATGTCCGATCAGGATAAATACATATATGGCCGGGATGCGATCTTGCAGCTTTTGGATGAAATGAGTGGACAGACCAATTACCAGGCAGCCTTGCTGTCCTTCAATGATACGCAGAACACCTTGGAGGATTTCACTTCCGACTATACCGGCCTGCGAACCGAACTGCAAAGCGTTTCGCCCGCAGGCAATACGGCGTTTTGGGATTCGCTGGAATATGCATTGCTGCGTACCAACGGACAGGATGGGCAGAAATGCATTGTTGCAGCAACCGACGGCATGGACAATGCAAGCCAGACCACCCGCGAAAACGTAATTTCACTGTCCCAGGAATTGCAGATCCCGATCTATATCATCACATTCGACAGCAGTTTGTCGGCTGATCTATCCGGTGCTGCCGAGGCCACTGGCGGGGAATGCTTTACGGTTGCCGACCTGCAGAACCTGAGTGATATTTATAATACGATTTTGCACCAGCAAAGCAGTCAGTTTATGGCATCGTTTACGTCCGACGGAAAAACGACCTCTGATGAGCGTCAGCTTGCCCTGCGTTTCACCGCAGATGGCTATGAGGCGACTGCGTCGGAAACCTATCACCGGGTGGAGGAGATCTACGCAGAGCAGATTTCCAATGCGATCATTTCGGACGTAACCGCTTCGTCCCACCTGGAAGAATATTATCAATCCACCGGTGCGTTGTATCACGTGGCGGAAAATACGGTCGATGGCAGCTATCGCACCGCATGGGTAGAAAACACTTCCGGTGATGGCGTTGGCGAATGGATCCAGCTTTCCTTTGATCGGACCTATACGATCAATGGGCTGGAAGTCAGCAATGGGTATAAAAAATCGGCAGACCTCTATACCAAGAATAACCGGCCATGCGAAGTGCGCCTGCATTTCTCCGATGGCAGCTACCAGGATTATACCTTGGATGATGTTTTCGAGGGTGCGCAGCGCCTGACCTTCCCGGAACCAGTCACTACCAATTCCATTCGAATCGAAATCCGATCGGTCTATCTGGGCACAAAATACCAGGATACCTGCATCACCGAATTGCAGGTCTTCTAAAAGGATGAGCCAAGTATGAAAAAAAGACAATGGGTCGCCGCGCTCCTGCTGCTGACCATGCTGGCCGGCTGCAAAAGTCCGGCTGCGGAGTCGGACTCTGCGGTGGAAAGCAGCGCGTCCATCGAAAAGCAGGCAGCCGCATCCAGCGCATCGGATGCACCAGCAGCCGAACCTGAGGAGACCCCGATCCTGGCGCCACCGCAGGACCCACAGACATTTGTGCGGGTGCGCGACTATATCCCGGATATTACGGTCGATCTGCGGTATGCGACAGCGGATAATTTCACCGGCATGGTGATTTATGCCTACGACGATGCCTGGCTGCGGTACGCAACGGTCAGAAAACTGGCAAAGGCGCAGGAACAGCTGAAAGCACAAGGTTACCGGCTGTGCATTTGGGATGCATTCCGTTCCGCCCATGCCCAACAAACCTTGTGGGAAGCCTATCCGGACGGCAACTATGTCGCCAATCCGGCCAATGGCTATTCTGGACATACCCGCGGGGACACGATCGATGTCACACTGGTCACGCTCGAGGGCGAGGCAGTGGAAATGCCTTCTGGCTTTGACGATTTTTCCGCGTTGGCAGACCGGGATTACAGAGATGTATCGGCGACGGCAGCCCAACATGCCGCCCTGTTGGAATCGGTGATGGCGTCCTGCGGCTTCACCGGGTATGATAAGGAATGGTGGCATTACAGCGACACCAACCGTGCCGACCCCGACCCGGATTTTGAACCGGCAGACTAACAGAAGCCCTTTTGCAATCAATAGGAAGTGCTGCACTGCCGGATGCGACTGCTGCTGGCAAGCGATACCTCAAGTCTGAAAACACCAAGGTCGACGTGAGCGCAAAGGATTACACCTCTTACGGTTATGCAATCGACTGCGTAGACACCAAGGTTGGTGACTTCGTACAGTTCCCGATCGTTGGCGAAAATGTCAAGGCTCAGCATCTAGCGGTGTGAAAGTCTGGCCACGGTATGCATCATAATATCTGTCATTTTTGCCCTGTGGCAAGCCATAGATAGCGGTTCATTTCTCTCGGAAGTTGCCCTTCGGCTATGGCTTGACAGACCTAAACAGCCGCGGCTATTATCATCGCCATCACAAACCCGCATGACGGGAAAAGGAGGACACGCGATGAATACAAACTACACCATTCCGGCGTTTGCCGAGCCGATCACCAGTCTGCCGGACACACCGACCTGTGAAGCCGCCGAACTCAAACGCCGGTTCCAGGCGCCAGCGGACGAAGTCCGCGAGGCGCACAATGCCTTGGCAAAATGCGTTGAGGGCATCACCTCTGCCACTTATCCGGACACAGTTACCGAGGATATGCTCACCGAAGCGCTCGCGAATAAGATCAACGGCAAGGCCGAACAGGCCGACCTTACCGCGGCAATCGACACACTCGAAGCCGCTGACGCTGCCACCCAGACGCAGATTGCCGCGAAATGTGAAGCCTATTTTGGCACTTACACAGGCGACGGGACGGAAAACCGCGTCATTTCGCTGGGGTTCACCCCGAAAGCAGTGCTGCTGCTGAAAGCTGATGGCAGAACCTATTATGACCGCCATTATTACGGTGGATTGGCATTCACCGACAACCCCGTTACCGTTTCGATCAGTCAAAGTAATTACGACGTTGTCAAAATCGTGGCAAATGGGTTTCAGGTCACATACTATTATCACCCGAACAGCTCCTCCGGTGCAGAGAGCAATGCGAGCGGCGAGACCTATTTCTATCTTGCGTTCAAGTGAGCAAAAGGGAAAACCCCCGAGGAAATCCTCGGGGGTTTTGCTTCGTAAGCCTTAGCAAATTTGCGATTTTTGCTTGAGGAGCTTAAGACTGAAGCGTGTAAACGATCGTCAGAGTATTACCAGAAACAGTTGCGCTGTCCGGGCTATTCATGGCAGAATCGTCAACCGTAACGGAGGTATCAAACTCGTAGTTCGAGTCAGTGATTGCCAGCGTGTAGGTTGCGGTAGCCTTGTCAGAAGTTTCCCAAGTACCATCAGAACCGCCCACGTCGGTTTCAGCCCATTCACCGGTCGCCGTAGCAGTTACCAGAGTGCCGTAAGTCGCATCGGTAAAGGTAATGGTCGGCGCGGTTGCGCTCGAAGTCAAACCACTAGAAGTCGGAGCGGCAACAGAGTCCGGAGTCAGGGTCGAGATCTTGATGGTATCAACCGTGATAGTCTTCGTTACCTTCTCGTTGCCCAGAGTTACGACTACATCGTAATCACCAGCAGCAACCGTTGCATCGGCAGTTACCGTAAGGGTCGTGCCAGCTACGGAAGCAGTCAGGCCAGTGGCAGCAACTTCAGTACCATCGTTGTACACAGCAGCCGTAGCGGTGCCAGACAGATCTGTAGTAATCGTAGCAGTTGCAGAACCAACGGTCTTAGCGGTCAGCGAGCCAGACCAGGAACCTACTTCAAGGCTACCATTGACAGCTGTAGTCATCATTTCAACGAATTCATCCGAACCGTTGCGGATCTTGCCGTTGGTCGCGTAAACCAGCAGGACAACTTCGTTGTCGTCGTCAACGATCATGTAGGCATTTGCGTACATGTCGCCGGCTACCTCATCGGTTACGTAGTAGTCAGCTTCGCTGATGTCGTCGCTCTCAACATACTTGTAGGTGCTGTTATCCTGATCAACGTAGATAACCGTAGAATCCGAAACGATCTTGCCCGGGGTGATGCCGCCGTCCTTATCCGCATCGCCGTAAGCGTACAGACCGCTCACCGGCGTGATCAGATTGCTGGCGGATACACGGTCGATCGCAATGAAGCCCTGTGCGTCCGCAGAGGAAGTTGCGGCCTTGTTGAAGACATCACTCTCAATAGTAACATCGCCGGTTGCCAGCGTGTAAGTACCGGAGAACGATACGATATCGCCCTTGGTGAACTTGCTGGTGCTGGTTTCTTCGGTTTCAACCGTCTGCTCACCTTCCGGAGTGATCAGGTCGAGGTATACCACACGCTTGTCACCTGCCGTGTTGTAGCGGCTGGAAACGCTGGTAACAACGCCGTACAGGGTGTCGCCGGAGCTCAGCTTGTCGGTGGTGCACAGGAAAGCTGCAACGATCGTGCCGTCATCCGTGATGTAAGCAGACTTGCTGTTTGCAGCCGTAATGTCATCATAGGTCGACAGAGTTTCGCCGGTGACAACCTTCCAGTCATCAGTGCCGTAGTTCAGGTAGATAACTGCTGCATCGTCAACGTCGTTGCTAGCGATGGTTTCGGTCTTGGAGTTGTAATCATAGTCACCTGCATTAACGCCCGTCAGCTTGGAGCCGCTTGTGTAGTACTGGTTGATTACAAACAGGGTGTAGTCGCTGCCGTCTACATCATAGGTGTACAGAGCCGGGGCAGGCAGAACCGCGGATTCATGGGTATCCATATCGGTTTCGCCCTTCTTAACGGTCCAGGTAGTCGGAGCAGCTTCATCTTCGTCGTAGTCATCCTGGTTAAAGCCAGTGGTCGGAGTTACAACCGCCTCAACGTTGATGATCTTCTCGGTGCCGTCCTCAAACAGAACCTTGGCCTCGATGCCTTCGTTCATCTTGTTGTAGTCGCCAACAGACTTTACGAGCAGGGTATCAACGTCGGTTGCGGAAGAGCCTTCAATGTAGTACGCAAAGCCATTCAGGACATATACGTTGTAGGAGTTGCCAGCCTTAGCATTGTAGGTAGCCGTGCCGCTGGACGGATTATTGTAGGTTTGGTAACCGTAGTAATCATACCAAGTGCCGCCAACTTCGATCGAGTCGGTCTTGGTTGCGCTTGCTTCACCGGTTACAACTTCGGCCTTTTCAATGACAACAACGTCGTTGTAAAGGTCTGCCGATACAAAGACATAGTCATCCTTGGCATAGCCGTCGTAGATGGTCGGGGTATCATCTTCCAGATCGAGCTGTGCGCCAGAACCAGAGATGGTATCGCCGCTCATATCGGTCTTAACGGTGCGATAGGTTACAGACGAGCTGTTTGCAGCCGTCAGCTTAGCAAAGGTCTTGTCGAAGACGATGATCATATCGACCTTGCTGTCGCCGTCGTTAGAGATAACCTGTACGTCAACACCGTTGTCGTCCAGAGTGTCGATCGCAGACTTCAAGTTCGTGGCATTTTTTACTGTGTAAACCGTATCGTCTACAATAGTGCTCGTGCCGTTTGCCTTGACTACATAGATCGGCAGTTCGTCGTTGCCAGCGCCACCCTTGTAGTTTACAGTATAGTTGGTGCCGTCAACCTTGATCTTGTCTTCACCGGATACGGATTCCAAATTGTTGGCCGTGGTGGAGATGTTGACCTTGTTGTCGTCGGTCGCAAATACACCGTAAACGGTGTTCTTGTCGTTCTTCTCCTTGTACAGAACCTGTACGGTCTGGCCGATCATGTCGGAATAATCGGTGGTAACATCGTCAAAGCTGTAAGCCTTGCCGGCATCCGCAGCGCTCAGGGAATCCTCATCCAACGCCAAGGCTTCTTCAGAAGCTGCGCCGTTCAGACCAACCTTACCGGAAGCCAGCAGGGTGCCGGTAACCTTGATCAGAGACATGTACTTCTCACCAACGGTGATGTACTCGGTCAGAGTGGTGCCACTGATGCGCTGCTCGTCCTTGACATAGCCGTTTGCGTCGTCAGACCAGCGAACGGTATCAGCGTTCAGCATGTTGTACATCAGCTGAGCTGCGTACTGACGCGGGCAGTCATTGGTCACAGTTGCATTGAAGTCTTCCAGCAGGCCAGCCTCGGTCGCCAGACCGATGGTGGTGGTGGACCAGGTGGAACCGCCAATGTTTGCCTTCTCCGGGTCATAGCCCATGACGCGCAGGCACATCAGAGCCAATTCAACGCCGGTTACATTCGCGTTGGGGTCGAAAATAGTCGAGGACTTACCGGATACAATGCCGACAGACTGGCAATGCTTAACATAGCCAGCGTACCAAGCATCATTCGGTACGTCCGTGAAAGTGGTCTGCATGCCTGCGTAAGCAGACGCATCATCGTTACCACCCGAACGGATGGTATAAATCATGCGGCAGGCCTCAGCGCGGGTAATGGTGTCGTTCGGACGGAAGGAGCCGTCCGGATCGCCAGTCATAACACCCAGCGCATTGAGCGTATCAACGGCTTCAGTCGCCTGAATGTCGGCCTGATCCGTGTACGCCGCGCCAGCTGTCGCCATCATGGTAAATGCCATGGCAAACGCCAGAACCAGCGCAAGAACCTTTTTGACATTCACCCTACATGTACTTTGAAATGGGAGGATCTCTTTATTTCGGTCTAAATATATCAAAATGCAGAATCTTTTTCTGCATTTATTTCTTTGCCCTCACAAAACAGCTGTTCCAAATGCTCGGCCATCTGCACTTTCTAGCGATAGGACACATGCGCATAAGTATTCGCTATCGTTAATCTTTCCGTTGCCTTTCGGTTTCTGCTTCCATGTTGGACGAGACAGCCTACCTGTCATTGGTTTTCTACTGCTTGGCATAACTGTAGTCTCTTCCGCCTACAGTCGACAAAAAAACGCGCAGGGTTTTCACTGAACCGAACCAGTAAAAACGGACAATGAAAAAAGAAGGCCTCTTGTGGTAGAATGGAACTACCACAGGAGGTCTTTGTTATGCCGAGAAAATACAGTCATATTCAAGAACATGAGAAA
>JAUMSA010000029.1 GCA_031293105.1 Butyricicoccus sp.
GCCCTGTGCAAGGGCCGTGGCTTCGTGTATTCCGGCTCGGAGATCTACGGTGGCCTTGCCAACACTTGGGACTACGGCCCGCTCGGCGTGGAGTTCAAGAACAACGTCAAGGCTGCTTGGCGCAAGAAATTTGTGCAGGAAAGCCCGTACAACGTTGGTCTGGATTCTGCCATCCTCATGAACCCGACGACCTGGGTCGCTTCCGGCCATGTCGGCGGTTTTTCCGACCCGCTGATGGACTGCAAGGATTGTAAGACCCGCCACCGCGCCGACCAGCTGATTGAAGAGCAGACCGGTGAAAACCCGGCCGGCTGGTCCAACCAGCAGATGATGGACTACATCGTCGAGCACGGTCTGACCTGCCCCAACTGCGGCGGCCATAACTTTACCGATATCCGTCAATTCAACCTGATGTTCAAGACCTTCCAGGGCGTTACCGAGAACGCAAAGAACGAAATCTATCTGCGTCCGGAAACCGCACAGGGTATTTTCGTCAACTTCCAGAACATCCAGCGCACCACCCGCAAGAAGATCCCCTTCGGCGTTGGTCAGGTGGGCAAATCCTTCCGTAACGAGATCACCCCGGGCAACTTCACCTTCCGTACCCGTGAGTTTGAGCAGATGGAACTCGAATTCTTCTGCAAGCCGGGCACCGACCTGGAATGGTTCAAATATTGGAAGGACTACTGCCACAACTGGCTGCTGTCCCTGGGCATGAAGGACGAAAACCTGCGTCTGCGCGACCATGACCCGGAAGAACTGAGCCACTATTCCAACGCGACCACCGACATCGAGTTCCTGTTCCCGTTTGGCTGGGGCGAACTGTGGGGCATCGCCGACCGCACCGACTTTGACCTGACCCAGCACCAGAACACCTCGGGCGTTTCGATGGAATACTTTGACCAGGAAGCAAACGAAAAGTATATCCCGTATGTCATCGAGCCTTCGCTCGGCGCCGACCGCGTTGCGCTCGCCTTCCTGTGCGATGCGTACGACGAGGAAGTCGTTGGCCAGGATAAGAACGGCAAGGATGATGTGCGCACGGTTCTGCGTCTGCATCCGGCGCTCGCACCCTTCAAGGCCGCTGTCCTGCCGCTGTCCAAGAAGCTGACCGCCCAGGCACAGCCCATCTGGGAAAAGCTGTCCAAGAAGTTCAACGTGGACTTTGACGATGCCGGCTCGATTGGCAAGCGTTACCGCCGCGAAGATGAGATCGGCACCCCGTTCTGCATCACCGTGGACTTTGAAACCGAGCAGGACGGCTGCGTGACCGTTCGCGACCGCGACACCATGGAGCAGGAGCGTATCAAGATCGACGATCTGATTCACTATCTGGCCAAGAAGATCGCGTTCTAAAGCTCATTTTCCGATATAAAAAAACGGCATTCCGCTTGGAATGCCGTTTTTCTGTTTACAGCAGCACCGCCGAGGTGTACTCGACCTTGATGCCATCGTCCTTGGTTCGGCTGAATTTGGCTTTGTTGCCGCTGCCGTCGTCAATGGTCATCTTCTCCAGCTTATATCCGGTAAAGAAATCCGCTGCCGGGCCTTCGACAAAGGCCGACCACTTGCGGCGCTTGGCCGCCGCCGGATTTTCTTCGTCTTCTGCCTCCTGCATGGCCTGCGCCGCCTCCTGCTGGAAGGTATCTTGTTCTTGTTCCTGCTCTTGCAGCATTTCGTCCATTTTAAAACGTCCTCCTGGGCTTGGAATCCGCCGTCCCGGCCAATCCGGACACGGCGTTTGGTTGTATTATAGCATATCTGTCCGCAAAAAAGAAGGAAATCTGCTTTTCTTTCCGGTTTTCCAAACCCTTGCTTTGACGTTTGGATAAATTTCAAGTATAATGGACGATAGTAATTTGAACGGCTCCGGTAGGTGGACGGATATGCGTGGTTTCTTCAGGCATCGACAAACAACCAAACAGCGCCGCAGCCTGGGTTTCCGTGCCAAGGTGCTGCTGGCCATTGGCGGCATTACCTTGACTGCCTGCGCGCTGGTATCCTTTTTCTTTTTCCGGCTCTCCGCCCAGACGGTGGAGGAAAATTATGTCCTGTCCCAGACCCGTATGCTGCGCATTACGATGCAGTCTTTGGAAGAACTGCTCTCTTCGGCATATGATACCTCGGTCGCACTCTCCTGCGACCAGACCTTATATCAGATGATGATGGATTACTGCTATGACCAAGGCACCTCGGAAGATGCCCAGGCCATGTCCGGCTATCTCAAGCAATACCAGCCCGACGGCGGCATCATCGATTCGATTTATCTCTACCTGCCTCTGCGTAAACAAGTCATTACCTCGGCCGATTATCACGCCGTGCAGGAGATTTTTTTCACCCAGAACTATTCCTGGATGGAATATCAGGAGCAAAACCCGTCCGGTACCCGCCTTTCCCCCGTGATTCTGTATGACGATGTCAACCGCGCCCCGCAGTATGTGCTGACCTACACGCGGCCGATTTCCGATGCAAACCAAAACACGCTGGCCTGGGTGGCGGTCAATTTGAGTGAACGTGACCTGTTTTATCAGCTGTTAAGCGAAGGCACCCAGCCGGCCGAGGACGAATACTATCTGGTCGATGCCTCGGGCACTATCCTTCTGACCAAGGATACCGCGGCCATCGGCAAGCAATTTACCGACGTGCGGCCGGGCGGCGAACTGCCGGAGGGTTCCCTATCCTCGGTGCAATATGGCTCCAGCCTGCTTTTGACCGCGCTGCGCTCCCCGATGACCGGTTTCCAACTGGTCTGTCTGAGCGACCGCGACCAGATTGTCAGCGACCTGCGCGCCCAGCTCGGCTACATCATTGTCGTGCTGGTGCTCACCACGCTGGTGATGCTGCTCGTTGCCCTGTATGTATCCCGCTGGATGTATGCACCGGTCAAGAACCTGAAAGATGCCATGCGCCGCGTGCGCGAGGGTGATTTGTCAGCCCGGGCGCTTGTGTGGGATAACGACGAGATCGGCGAACTGAGCGAAGGCTTTAACCAGACGGTCGAACAGGTCGAATGGCTGATCGGCCAGCTGGTAGACGAGCGTATGCAGAAAAAAGAGGCCGAACTGGACGCCCTGCAATACCAGATCACCCCGCACTTTATGTATAACACCCTCAATTCCATCAAATACGCCGCCATGCTTCAGGGCGCCGACCGCATCGGCGAGCAGCTTGGCGCCTTTATTGAATTGTTGCAGGCCAGCATCAGCCGCCGCGGCGCCTTTTTGACCGTGGAGGAAGAAATCCATCTGGTGGAAAACTATGTGAAGCTGCAAAAATTCCGCTACATGGATTCGTTCGATGTGACCTACCACATCGACCCGAAATCGAAAGACCTCTATGTCCCCCGCCTGATTTTGCAGCCGCTTGTGGAAAACGCCATCCTGCACGGCACCCAGCCCGGCCAGTCGGGCTTTCACGTACAGGTGGATACCCAGAGCGACGGCCATCAGCTCATCCTGCGCGTCACTGATAACGGCGCCGGGATGACCCAGGAGGAAGTCTCCCGCTTGATGAGCGGCCAGCGCGTGGCGCGCAAAGGCGGCTTTAGCGGCATCGGCATCCCAAACATCCGGGAACGACTAAAACTGTATTACGGCAATCAGGGGCGGCTGTATTATACCAGTTCGCCCGGTGCGGGCACCCAAGCTGTCATCACCCTGCCCGCCAGCCGCAATGCGTCCGAGTACCAGATTTAAAAGGAGTCGCGCATGAAACGTTTGCTTTCTTTTGCCTTGGCCTTGCTGCTTCTGGGTGGATGTACGGCTCACGATGCCGGGCAAGGGGTTCAAAACCATTCCACCACCATCGCTGTGCTGCTCAAATCCATGGGCAATCCCCACTGGCAGGAGATGCGCAGCGGCTTACAGGATGCTGCCACCAAATACGGTGTAGAACTTATTCTGCTGTATCCCGAGAACGAAACCGATACCAATCAGCAGACCATGATTTTCCGCGATATTTTGGAGCAAAAGCCCGATGCGCTGTTGTGGGCCCCCTGCAACTCCCTGTTGGGACCGCAGATGGAACTGCTGGCTGAGCAGGCCGGGGTGCCGCTTTTCACGGTGGATACCCGAGCCGATAACACCGACGCCCCGTTCATCGGCGTGGACAGCACGCTGGTCGGCACCATGGCGGCCGAATATCTGGGCGAAACCTTCGACTATGCCGGCCAGTTTGCCGTCATCGCCGGGCCTCAAAGCCAATCTTGCCATTTTGAACGGGCGGGTGGATTTCTGAGCACCATGCGGCAGTATCCAAACATCGACATTGTGGCCATCCGCTACACCGATTCCAACTTTGACAGCGGCATGGAGGCCACCCGTGACATTCTGGAGGTCTATCCCGATCTGGACGGCATCTTCTGTACCAGCGCAGTTATGGCGCTGGGCGCAGTCGAACAGGTCAAGGCCACCTTTTTGCAAAACAGCGTCCAAATTGTCACTGTGGACACCCAACCGGATGCCCTGGCAGCGGTCAGCAATGGCCTGATCAGTGGGCTGATTACCCAGGACGGCTATGACATTGGCTACAAGGCCATCGAAACGGTCATGGATAGCCTATCGGGCAAGGATGTGGGGCAGAATATCTATCTGCCCATCGAACTGCTAACCCGACAGAATGTCGATGATTTCACCGAACAATACTTGCAGCGGAGGGATATGCATGATTAAAACGCTTCTGGTAGATGACGACTTTTTGGTGCGTATGTTCCTGAAACAACTCATCGACTGGGAAAGCCAGGGTTTTATACTGGTGGGCGATGCATGCAACGGAGACGAAGCGTTGGAGCTGATCGACCGGTTTTCCCCGGAGCTTATCATCACAGACCTGAGCATGCCGGTCATGGACGGCATTGAACTCATCAGCAAGGCCCGGGCGCGCCTGCCCGACTGTTACATCATTGCGCTGAGCTGTCACGGGGAATTTGAGTACGTCAAAGAGGCCATGAAACAGGGCGCCAACGAATATGTTCTCAAAAACCTGCTGGACGCCCCTGGGCTTTTAAAGCAGCTGGACACCGCACGCGCCAAATTGGAATCGGCCGCCAAGCGCGCCGAACAGTCGGACAAACTGCGCCAGCTTGCCGCCAAGGGCACCGAAATGCTCCGCTATGAATTGCTACAACGGCTGCTGCACGAGGAAAACGGCGCAGACCTGGCCGCCCAACTGCGGGACGCTGGCATCGACGGCCGCTTTCTGGCCGCGGCCGCCATCGCCGTATCGGCCGATGCCGTGCGCCGCGATGCGCTGGTGCAGGTTTGCGGACAATTCTGCCGCAACAAACCGGCCTATTGCCTGCCCTATGACGAAAATTCGTGCTGTGTGCTGCTCGACTTGAGCGCGATTTCGGGCACTGCCGCCCAAACCGATTGGATGCGTGCCTTTGCCCAAGGGCTGCATCACTGCATCGAAGAATATCTGAACATCCAGCCGCGCATTGGCCTAAGTCGGCCCTGCACCGGCGACCAAGCGCTGCATGAAGCGGTATGCAGCGCCTACCACGCGGCGGCCTATGCCTTCTACGACCCACAGACCATCCTCGACGACGCGGTTTTGTCGGTAGTGCCGGGCGTCATGCCCGAACAGGCGGGAGCCTTTCTGCGCCGCCTGCCCGGCATGGTAGAAGAATGCCTGTTTGAGCGCATCTGCGAAGAAGGGCTGCGCATTTTAACCCTGTGCCAAGATACCCAGGCCCCGCCGGACGGCACCATGCGCTGGTTCGGCGAACTGCTGCAAATCATCGGAGTCGACCAGCAGCCGCCCCATACGCTGGTCGCCTGTCGTGAAATGCTCGAGCAGGCCACCCAGCATCTGGCCGATGAACGCGGCACCGGCTGCGGCAACCGCGCCATCCAGCAGGCGGCCGCCTATCTGCGGGAAAACTTCGACCAGCCGCTCTCGCTGGCTTCGGTCGCAGCGCAAGTGCATCTCAACCCGGCCTATCTCTCCTTTTTGTTCAAGCGGGAAATGGGCGTCAATTTCAGCGATTATTTGCAGGACTGCCGTATGGAACACGTCAAACTCCTGCTGCGCGAATCGGACGCCCCGCTCAAGGAATGCGCCGGCCGCGCCGGATTTTCCGATTACCGCAATTTCTGCAAACTGTTCAAGCGGCTGACCGGTCTGCGCCCGGCGCAGTACCGCAGCCTAAACCGAGCATAAAAAACTCCAGACGCTCCCGCTTGGGAGGTCTGGAGTTTTTTTCTATGCCTTGAGTCGTAAAACGACTTCCATCACCGCGATCAGGCCGGGCAGGGTGACCACGCTGAGCAGGGTTGTGAGCGCAATCGCTCGGGTGGCAAATAAGTAATCGGCGCCATAGACCTGGCTGAACATCGCGCAGGCAATCGCACAGGGGGCCGCAACGCCGACCAACAGCACGAGCGCCGCCGTATCCCCGATCGGGGCAAAGAACAACAGCACCATTGTAATGGCCGGTATGGCGAGCAGACGCAACAGGCTGAGCCGCCACAGCGCGCCGTCCAAAAAGCATTCGCGCAGGTTGACCTGTGCCAAAAAACAGCCCAGGCAGATCATCGCCATCGGGGTGTTCATATCGCCGGTCAGATCGACAGCCGTATAGATGACCGACGGCAGCTTGACCGGGGACAGGAACAGCAAAATACCGGCAATGGCAGCCAGCAAGCCGGGGTTGTTGAACACCGCGTTTTTGACGGTCATCTTTTCCCGACCGTGGGAGAGCTGATAGACGCTGTACGTCCACAGCATGATGGTCATGCAGCAGATGTGCGCCGCGCCCAAGAATACGCCGTCCGACCCGAACATGGCCGAGAGCAGCGGCAGCGCCATAAAGCCATCGTTGGTCAGGTTCAGGCACACACGCCGGTCGGCATAGTTTTCCGACCGCTCGGGCGGGTAAATCCACTTGGCTAGAAAAATACAGATGACAAACACCAGCGCCGCACACACCAGGGTAATGCCAAATTCCTTGGCCAACGCGCTGTCAAACTCGCGCTGGAACGACCGCACCAGCGTACATGGCATGACATACCGGTTGAGCAGTTCGGACAGGCTTTTTGTCGTCTGGTTGGTAAACACTTTCTTCCGAAACAGGTAGTATCCCAGCAACATGATGATGAACATGACCAAAATCTGCTGGAACACGATCAGGCTATTGGCAAACACACGATTCCCCCCACGATCTGATTTCACAACAAACCGCATCCTTCCCCTCTGTACCAATCATGCACAGATTTCCCGATGCGGTATTCTTTTATGATACGCCGTTTGGAGGGTGGTTGTCAACCGTCATACACGCCGGAAATGGCGCATACGTTGTTACAAAATGCGAAAGGTGGAGGACCGCATGAAGAAGCTTTTGAGCCTGGCGCTGTGCGCCGCCCTGCTGTATACGAATGCCGCTGCCCTGCCTGCCATGGGGCAGCTGACCGCCAAATCGGCGGCGCTCTACGACGCCAGCGGCCAGATGCTGTACGAAATGAACGCCGAAGAACCGTTGCAGCCGGCATCCGTGACCAAGATTATGACTCTTCTGCTGGCCATGGAAGCGCTCGACCGGGGCGAAATGCAGCTGGACACCATGGTCACCGGCTCGGCCCATGCCGCCTCCATGGGCGGCACGCAGATCTGGCTCAAGGAGGGCGAACAGCTTTCCTTTGACGAGATGCTCAAAGCCATTGCGGTCGGCTCGGCCAACGACTGCGCGGTGGCCGTTGCCGAGCACCTATGCGGCTCGGAAGAGGCCTTTGTACAAAAGATGAACGAACGGGCCAAAGAGCTGGGCTGCACCTCGACCACCTTTGTCAACGCCAACGGACTGGATGCCGACGGGCAGAAAACACTCACCTCGGCGCGCGATTTGGCCCTGATTTCGGCCGAACTGCTGCGGCACCCCAAAATTCTCGACTATACGACCATCTGGATGGACACCATCCGGAACGGGGAATTTTCGCTCGCCAACACCAATAAAATGCTGCGCAGCTACAACGGCCTGGTTGGACTCAAAACCGGCTATATTTCGGAAGCCGGCTTTTGCATTTCGGCGGTCGCCCAGCGCGACGGCATGACGCTCATCGCCACGGTCATGGGCGCCCCCACCAAGGACGACCGCACCGCTGACGCCAGTGCCCTGCTCGATTATGGCTTTGCCAACTTCGCCCCCTATACCCCCGACCTGAGCGCGGCCCTGACGCCGCTGCGGGTGCGTATGGGGCAGGCCGAAACCGTCAGCTTAGAAGCGGATGACGTGCAGCCGGTTGTCGTGGCCAAGGAGGATGCAGCCAATGTGACCACCGAAATTCACCTGCCCGACGCGGTGGATGCCCCAGTGGAGGCCGGGCAGGAACTGGGCTCGGTCACGGTCAAAAGCGGGGACAAAACGCTGCTCACCATCCCCCTCGCAGCCGCCGAAGCGGTCGACCGCCTGTGCTTTACCGACATCTACCAGCGC
>JAUMSA010000077.1 GCA_031293105.1 Butyricicoccus sp.
TGATATAATAGAGCATCATGCAAGAATGAAAATAAGGGGGAGCATCGTTTGAAACAGGATAAACTTGTCATTACCGGTATGGGGGCGGTAACACCTGTCGGCATTGGTGTGCCAAATTACTGGAAAGCACTGACCAGCGGCACCTGCGGCATTGGACCGATCACTCGTTTTGATGCCTCAAATCTGCCGGTACAAATCGCAGCCGAACTCAAGGATTTTGACCCGGCTGCCTTTATGCCCAAAACGCTTGCACGGACTATGGACCCATTCATGCAGTATGCTTTTGCAGCAGCCGAAGAAGCTTTGCAGGACAGCCGTATTGCCATTGAGCCCGAGTCGGACCGCATCGGCATTGTCATGGGCACGGCTATGGATGGTGTCACCACCGTTGCGCAGACGCAGGCCTCCTTTGACGAAGGGCATCGCGTAGGCCCCCGCTTTGTCCCTATGACCATCGGCAACATTGCTGCGGCACAAATTGCCATTGCACATGGCATTCATGGCCCCAGTTTGACTCTGAACACCGCTTGTTCCGCGGGCGGTGACGCTGTTATGACGGCAGCTATGCTGCTGCGCACTGGCGAAGCCGATGCCGTATTGACCGTGGGCGGCGAGAGCATTTTGTGCCCCATTGTCGTATCCGGCTTGTCCCAGGCCAAGGCTCTTTCCCGCCGCAACGACGACCCGGCCAGTGCCTGCCGTCCCTTTGATGCTGACCGGGATGGCTTTGTAATTGGCGAAGGCGGCGGTGCATTGCTGATTGAAACCGAAGAACATGCACTCGCGCGCGGCGCAACCATCTATGCCGAGCTCGCGGGTTATGCTAACACCTCGGACGCGCATCATGTCACCGCGCCTTGCCCGGATGGTTCTGGCGCTGCGGCCTGCATGAAGCGTGCCTTGGCCCGTGCCGGCATGCAGCCATCGGATATTGGCTATATCAATGCCCACGGTACATCCACGCCGCTTGGCGACAAAGCAGAGACCTTGGCCATCAAGGCTGTGTTTGGCGGACGGGAGTCGGCGCCGCCCATCTCGGCAACCAAATCGGCAACCGGTCATCTAATGGGTGCAGGTGGCTTGACCGAGGCCATTGCCTGCATCTTGGCCATTCGTGACGGCATTCTTCCGCCCACCTTAAATCTCAACACCCCGGACCCGGATTGTGATCTGGATTATGTACCCAATGTTGCTCGCAAGGCAACCATCGAAGCTGCTATGAGCAACTCGCTCGGCTTCGGCGGACAGAATTCCAGTCTGATCGTGAAAAAGTACCACCGCGCTTAATGTAAGGAGAAATCACTTTGTCCAACACATACACATATGATGTTTCGATGTTTCGCGAAACCTTTGAAACCGAATACACCTATTTAAATGGCTTTTTGCGCAACGTCTCCCGCTTTGGCAACGCGCCCGCCCTGCACGACCCCCAGTCGGGCCGCCGCTGGACCTATCGGGAGTTAAACGTAGAAGCCAACCGTTTGGCGCATGCGCTGCGGGCGGACGGCGTCGAAAAAAACGATGTCGTCATGTTTACTCTGCTTAATTCGCCGGAATTTGTGTTTTTCTATTTGGCAGCCCATAAGATTGGCGCCATTGCATGCCCGGTCAATTACCGGCAGGGTGCAGGCGAAATCGCTCTAGTGATTGACGACAGCCGTCCCAAAGCCTTTGTCTATGATGCGGATTTTGGCGACCTGTCCTATCAGGCGCTGGACCTGGCGGAGCATAAGCCGTCCCGTGTGATCTTTGTCGATTATAAAAATGAAAAAGCTGCCCCGGAAGGTACGATCGCATACCATGATTATGTCGCTGGGCAGTCGGAGGAAAATCCCCCAATCGATTTCCATCCCCATATTTACGACGAAACCACGCGCCTGTATACTTCAGGTACTACCAACCGTCCCAAGGGCGTGCCGATCAATAACATCAACGAAGTGCTCTCGGCCCATGACGTCATCATGCATTTTCCACTATCTCCGACCGACCGCACGATGAATATGACCCCTTGGTTCCATCGCGGCGGTATCCATTCGGGCGGTCCCTGTCCAACCCTGTATGTCGGTGGAGAAATCATCGTTTTACGTGATTTTCACCCGCGTACCTGCTTGGAATATGCGGAAAAGTATCAGGTTACCTTCCTTATTGGTGTCCCTACCATTTTGGCGATGCTGGCACGCACCCAAGAACGCACACCGGCCGACCTGTCCGCTCTGCGCGGTATCGTGACCATGGGTGCTCCCTTTGAAAAAGCAGCCTGCGAGAAATATATGAAGCTGCTTACCCCCAATATCTTCAACGGTTATGGCACCACCGAAACCTTTTGGAACACTTTCCTGCGCCCCTATGATCTGCCGGATATGTCGGGCTCGGCCGGCCGTTCCTGTACAGACGACGATGTCCGCGTGGTTGCGGTGCGCGACGACGGCTCCCATGCTGAGCCGGACGAAACCGTCCCGCGCGATGGCGAGGTGGCCGGAGAAGTCATCATCCGTTCGCCTGCCAAGAGTGCATTCTGCTACTTCAACAACGCTGAAATGACAGCGCAGAAGTTTTACAAGGGCTGGCTGTACACGGGCGATATGGCCACTTGGGATGAAAATGAATTTATCACCATCTGCGGCCGTAAGGACGATATGATCGTATCGGCGGGTGAAAACATCTATCCGACTCAGATTGAAGCGGTGCTCAATGAACATCCCAAGGTGGCGGAAAGTGCGGTCATCGGCATTCCGGACACACTGCGCGGCGAAGTGGTCGCGGCATATGTCGTACCGGCCGACGAAAGCCTGACTGTAGAGGAACTCAAGGAATACTGCACCCATTCCCCCATGCTGTCCTCGTACAAATGGCCGCGCTCGTATACGCTGGTCAAAGAGCTGCCGCATACGGCCACCGGAAAACTTATGCACTACAAGCTGCGCCAGCAGGTTTTGCAACAAAAAAACCAATAATTGTGTACCGGCGGCCAAAAGCCGCCGGTTTTTCTTCCAAAGGAGGGGTTTCGCTTTGATCTTGCTTGTTTGCCTGGATGACCGCAACGGTATGCAGTTTCAGGGCCGCCGTCAAAGCCAGGACCGGCTGGTGCGACAGGATATGTTTGCCCAGGCTGCCGGACACCGTCTGTGGGTGGATGCCGATACCGCGCGGCAATTCACCGAACCGGATGCGCCCATCTGCATTTCCGAACATGCGGCGCAACAAGCCGCACCGGGGGACTATTATTTTGCCGAATCCCCTGCTTTCCTCCCCCCCTTGGCCGCGATGGAACAGATTATCGTCTATCGCTGGAATCGCCATTATCCCGCGGATGCGTACTTTCCGATCGCGTTGGAGTTCCCCGCTTGGCGGCGCATCGGAATGACCGAATTTCGCGGCTATTCCCATGAAAAAATCACAAAGGAAGTTTATATTCATGAAAACAATCGCTAAATGGACCGCTCTTGTTGTATGTTTTCTGTTTTTCAGCGGCTGTGCACCCATTTCGGTGCGGCCCGAGGACTCCTTTTCGCTGGATGCGATCCCTGCATTCTCTGGGGAACCGTACGTTGTTATCGATGACAATCAGCCGCATTTTGACGAAACCAACACCGATTCCTCCTTTGAATCCTACAGCGACTTAGACGCCCTGGGACGGTGCGGAACTGCTTATGCCAACATTGGTTCTGACTTGATGCCGACCGAGGAGCGTGAAAGCATCAGCAATGTCAAGCCATCCGGCTGGGTCAACCGCGAATATGATGCGGACTTGGTCGATGGACGGTATCTTTATAATCGCTGTCACCTGATCGGATACCAGCTCACCGGCGAGAACGCCAACGAAAAAAACCTCATCACCGGCACACGCTACCTCAACGTGGAAGGGATGCTGCCGTTTGAAAACATGGTGGCCGACTACATCAAAGAAACCGACAACCATGTTTTGTATCGGGTCACCCCGATTTTTGAAGGCGACAATCTAGTGGCAAGCGGTGTCCATATGGAGGCTCTCTCGGTGGAAGACGACGGTGAAGGCATTTGTTTTAACATTTACGCCTATAACAATCAGCCGGGCATCACCATTGACTACGCCACCGGTGATAACTGGCTGGAAGGCGAACAGCCTGCCGACTCCTCTGCCTCTTCCTCGACGAATGCCAACACCTATATCCTCAACACAAACTCCAAGAAGTTCCACACCCCGGATTGCTCCAATGCGGAAACCATTAAAGATGCCAACCGGCAGACCTATCAAGGCAGCCGGGAGGATTTAATCAATCAGGGATATTCTCCCTGCGGACAGTGCAAACCTTAAACCAAAACGACGTGCGTTTCCACGAACGGGACGCACGTCGTTTTTTCATTCCTTCTGTCGTTTGAGCGCTTGCTGATACAATCGGGCTGCAACTCTCTGATACTGCCGCTGCCGCTCCTGCTGCTCGGTTTCGTCGATTTCGGCTGCTGCGATATGTACCACACCGACACCGTCGATTGGGATAGCCCGCGCCATGGTCACCACCTCCCCTATTATCCTATGCACATTTTCCTCTTTTCAGGCCGAGATGATATGGCATCAATCGGTTATGGACCGAATATCGAAGGAATAGAGACCTTTGAAGGGAGCGATGAAAATGGCAGACTTTTCAGGTACCCACGTAGTTTTATATTTGCGCAAATCCCGCGCGGATATTGAGGCCGAACAATCGGGTGCTGGCAATACGCTCGCGCGGCACCGGCATACATTGACCGAGCTTGCGGCCCGGATGGAACTGACCATCGATGCGGTTTATGAAGAGGTTGTATCGGGTGATACGATTGCCGCCCGCCCGGAAATGCAGCGCCTGCTCGCCGAAGTCGAAGCCGGTTTGTGGAAAGCGGTTCTGGTGATGGAAGTCGAACGTCTGGCGCGCGGTGATTCGATCGATCAAGGTATCGTCGCTCGCGCGTTTCGATATTCGGGCACCAGAATTATCACACCATCCAAGATTTACGACCCTTGCAATGAATTTGATGAAGAATTCTTAGAATTCGGCTTGTTCATGTCCCGCCGGGAATATCAAACCATCCGTCGTCGACTGACCGCCGGGGTACAGGCCTCCCGGCGTGAAGGCAAATACACCGGTTCGGTCCCCCCCTATGGCTATCGCAAGCAAAAACTGACCGGCGAAAAGGGTTTTACTCTTATCCCTGACCCGCAGACCGCCCCCATCGTGCAGCAGATCTTTTCCTGGTTTTTGACCGACCGGCTATCCATGGTCGAAATCAGCAAGAGGCTCAATACCGGAGCCATCCCCCGCCCCAATGGCGGCTCCTGGTACCCAAAAACGATTGCCAATCTTCTGGAAAACCCGCATTATGCCGGATATACCACCAATTCCCGCCGTCCGGTCAAAGCAGTCATTCGGGATGGTGCTATACACAAGACCCGTCCGCGCAATACGCAGCAGCTTGTGTTCTACGAAGGGCGGCATCCGGCTTTGGTGTCCCGCGAACAGTGGCAGGCAGCTCAGGCGCGTTTGCAGGCGCATACCGCTCCCCCGGTACCGCGCGGCAAAGGGCAGGCAAATGCCTTTTGTGGTCTTTTGTATTGTTCGGTCTGTGGTTCCCGAATGCAACGCGGCCAATACGGAAAAAACAGCCTCCGAAAACCCTATCTTTTTTGCATGCGCAGCGGATGCCCGACCGTGTCCTCTTCCTATGAAGCGGTAGAAACCCTTGTACAGGCTGCCCTGCAAAACTGGTGTTTGCCCTGGGACCCCAACGATTTGCCGAACGACAATCCCATCCGTGCGCGCAGCCTTGCGGAACTAAAGCGGCAACGCGACCGGCTCGCTCTGCAAAAGACACGCGCAATGGAGCTGGTAGAAACCGGAGTGTACTCTCCCAATACCTTTCAGTCACGCATTGCTGCACTCGATACCGAACAGCAACAAATCGAGCAAAAACTGCATATCCTTCTGCAAATGCAGGAAAAATCAAAGGAACCGATTTCCCCTCCACCCGTTTCTGCACTATATGTCCAACTGACACCGCACGAGCAAAATGAACTGCTCAAAACTCTGATTGAAAAAATCGTTTACCAGAAGTCCGAACGGGCGCTTCCCGGTTTTGCGGGTGACCTCACCTTGACCATCTATCCCAGGCTACCGTATCCCGCTGAGTAGAAAGCGCGCGGTACGCATAATCGTGGCTTCTACTAAGTCGATGTTCGTTTCTTCTACCGCATCTCGGTCGAGGCCAGCACCACGGTTGGCTGCCCGCGCCTGCTCAACGGCCTGGCCGTGTACGACAAGCGCTGCATCCTGTTCGGCAGCGAAGGCGGCGCGCGGATCTTTAGCTCCCGCTATATGCCCGATGCGCCCGATTACCAGTATCTGCAGCGCGCCAACAATCCGACGGCAGTGATTGAGACCGTAGAGCCCATCCTGCTGGAAGCCAAGATCGTGGAACCGACCTATTGCTGCGGCTGCTGCTGTGAAATCAATTCGGTTCCGGCTCCGATTTGCCAGTGCTTTGGCGGCGAAGAGCTGGATCTGAACGATTCGGGCAATCGGCTATTTGTAACCATTGGTCAGTTCTCGATCATGCGTCTGGAGCGCGACATCCAGCTGCTGATGCCGGCTTATGACATCTGCATGCCCGAACGAGACTGCAACTGCACGGGCGCCGGCGGCGAGACCGAAGATCCCTGCGACATCTTTGACCGCTTTGAATTCCCGGTGGATGCCTTCTTCCCGCCGCGCCGCGACGATCACGATTCCTGCGGCTGTAACAACGGCTGTGGCTCGGGTTGTGGTTCCGGCTGCGGCTCCAATAGTGGCAACAACAACTCCGGTTGCTGCAAGCCCCGCTGCAAATAAGCAAACAAGGCCAGTACGTCATGTACTGGCCTTGTTTTTTCATCCGATGAGATCGTCGTCTGTAATAAAGAATGAATCGGACTGCATCCGACATTGCCGGTCGAGTTCGGAATCGGTTCCCACCGTGCGGCGCACGGCTCCATAAGCCGCTTGTGCACTTTCGTTGGTTTTTCCGGTATATACGCCGCGGATCAGCAAGTTTTTCGGAGTATCCAACGGCGAAATGTATTCCACAACCGATACTTTATAGCCCTCTGCTTCAAGTTTCAGCGCACGCATGCTGTCGGTCAGCACATCGTTAAAACGAGCTTTAAATACCCCATGTTTGGTCAGCGGCTCCAAACCAGGGATATGATACTGATCGAGCAATTCTTTGTGGCAACACGGCACGCAGGCGATGTATTTCGCCTGGGCACGAATCGCAGTCCCCAAGGCCAAGTCGGTGGCAATGTCGCACGCGTGCAGGGAAATCACGGCTGTCACGTGCTTGGGCGGCTGATAGGTGCGCAGGTCGGCCTGGATAAACTCCATATTGTGATATCCCAGCCGCTTGGCCATCTTACGGCTCTCGGCTACGACATGCTCGTTAATGTCAATACCAATGACCCGGCAGCGGCGGCGTAGAACATCCCGCAAGTAATAATTCATAACAAAGCTGAGGTAAGATTTGCCGCAGGCACAGTCAAGCAGCAGGATTTCCTCGCTATCGTCCTTCTGGAACATGGGCGCTACCAGTTCGACATAGTGGTCGATCTGGTTGTACTTGCGGATCATATCGTTTTTGATTTTGCCTTCGGCGGTTAGGATTCCAATTTCGCGCAGCAAGTCGGCGGCCTGATCGACCCGAATCCAGTATTCCCGCCCCCCAGCTAACAAGGGATTGGCGGCCGCGGCTGTGCTTTCCGGGGTGCTTTGCCGCTCGGCCTGCTTCATATTGACCCCGCGGGCATTGCAGGTAATAGTCAGCACCGCCCCACGCTCGGTATATTGCAGAACCGATTCTTCATATTGTTCGGCCTGCTGTGCGAAAAACTCGGTCGCCTGCGAAGCGTCCACCTGACGGTCGGCGCCTTGAAAATGCAGCCGGTATCCGGTATCCTGTAAGGACAACTTGCCCGCAAATTTTTTCTTCCCGGCGCGGAAGGTATAGGATACGTCCACAAAATAATCCCGGTTCTGCTCCAGCCGTGCACGGATACCAACCAGCAAAAGCTTTAATTTATTTCGATCGCCTTTCTGCATTGTGTTCTCCCTCTCCCAATGGTTTCGTTTTGGCACGGCTAATTATATCATGTCTGCCCCGTAAAACACAAGTCTGGGGCAAAATATCACATCAGCGCTCTTCTAGCGGCACATATTCTCGCTGGCCGTGAACAGACAGATAGGCCGGACGGATAATCTTATCGGTATTGATGAGTTCTTCCAGCCGGTGAGCGCTCCATCCTACAATACGTGCCGCGGCAAACATAGGGGTGTACATCTCCAACGGCAGTCCCAGCATAGAGTAAACAAACCCTGAATAGAAGTCTACATTGGCGCTGACACCTTTATAAATCCGGCGTTCTTCCTGAATAATCTGCGGAGCAATTCGCTCAACGAGTTCATAAAGTGCGAAATCCTCATTCCGATGCTTTTCGCGCGCGAGTTGTCCAACAAAGCTCTTAAAAATCTGAGCACGCGGGTCGGACAACGAATACACCGCATGTCCCATACCATAAATCAGGCCTTTCTTGTCAAAGGCTTCTTTGTGCAGCAGCTTGCGCAGATAATCGGCCACTTCTTCTTCATCGTCGGTATGCGTCACGTGCTGCCGCAAATCGTCAAACATCTGCACGACCTTGATATTTGCCCCGCCATGTTTAGGACCTTTCAAGCTGCCCAGTGCCGCCGAAATCGCCGAATACGTATCCGTCCCCGAGGATGTGACGACATGGGTGGTGAAGGAAGAATTATTGCCGCCGCCATGCTCCATGTGCAGCACCAGCGCCAAATCCAAAACGCGGGATTCCAGTGGGGTAAACTGCATATCAGGCCGTAAAATCCGCAAAATATTTTCGGCTGTGCTCAGACTGTCGGACGGGTAATGGATATACATACTTCCGCCACATTCATAGTGATTATAGGCATGGTAGGAGTAGGCAGCCAGCATGGGGAAAACTGAAATGAGCATCAGGCATTGCCGCAGCACATTGGGCAGACTGATGTCGTCACAGGAGTCATCATAGGAGGCCAGGGTCAGCACGCTGCGCGAAAGTGTATTCATCAGGTCGTGAGACGATGCTTTCATCACCACATCACGCACAAAATTGGTCGGCAATGTCCGTCCATCGGCGAGCAGCTTTTTGAAATCGTTCAATTGCTTCGCATCAGGCAATTCCCCAAACAGCAGCAAAAATGCTGTTTCTTCAAATCCATCCCGGTCGCCTTTGATGAAGCCACGCACTAGGTCGTTGATGTTATATCCACGATAGTAAAGTTCTCCTTCACAGGATTCTTCCCGGCCGTCTACCACTTTTTTGGAAATGATTTCAGATATGTTGGTCAATCCTGCAACAACACCTTTGCCGTCCAAGTCGCGCAGCCCGCGTTTAACATCCATATCTTGATAGAGTTTGCTGTCAATCCGGCTGTTTTGTTTACACAGGGCGGCCAACTCTTCGACTTCGGCATTCACAGTAAGCATAC
>JAUMSA010000091.1 GCA_031293105.1 Butyricicoccus sp.
AAATAAAAATATTTCGTAAATGTTTTGCGAATAAAAGGAGCGGAGAAAAATGAAATTGTCTGGAAAAGTGGCTATGGTAACCGGCGCAGCCCAGGGAATCGGCAAAGGCATCGCCCTGGAGTACGCAAAAAACGGCGCCGACCTTGCGGTCATGGATATCAACGGCGAAAAGTTGGCCCATACCGTAGAGGAAATCAAAGCAATGGGCCGCGCATGCATCCAGGTGGTCGGCGATGTTTCCGATTCGGAAACCGTACAGTCCTTTGTGCAGGCGACCCTGGATACCTATCACCAGATCGATATCCTGACCCATGCGGCCGGCATTTTACGCTCCTGCGCGATCATCGATCAGGAGGAAAAGGATTGGGATGCCGTGATCGCCGTCAATTTGCGCAGCTCGTTCCTGTTTAGTAAGTATGTAGGCCGCCAAATGAAGCAGCAGGGAAGCGGCGCAATCGTCCTGATTGATTCGTGTGCGTCCAAGACCGCCGAAGCATTCAATGCCGTGTATTGCGCATCCAAGGCAGGCGTTCGGCTGCTGGCCCAGTCGCTGGCGCTGGAACTGGCCGAATACGGTGTGCGGGTCAACAGCATCGCGCCGGGTACGATCAATACCGACATGATTCAGCGCTGCCTGCACGACCGCGCGCCCCTGTATGGGCTGACCTTTGAACAGTACTTAAAAGAATTCAATGAAGCCACGCCGCTCAAGCGCATGGGAGAACCGGAGGAGATCGGCAAGCTTTGCGTCTTCCTGGTTAGTGAAGACTCGTCCTTCATCACCGGCTCTTCGTTTAATATTTCGGGCGGCCGCGAGTGCCATTGATACTCTCCCGGAAGAAAGGAGAGCGGATATGGACTATAAGATTGGCATTGTCGAATGGGCTTTTCCTTTTCCGGGGCCCTATGGACTGAAAATTGCAGCCGAATTGGGACTGCAAGGCATGGAACTGGATTTCGGGGAATATGAAACCGGCTATCAGCTCTATCAGCCCCGCATCCAACAAGCCTATCTCGAATGTGGCAAGGAATATGGCATCGAATTCCCGGCGATTGCCCTCAATGCCCTCAATACACATGGCATGTCCAAAGATCGCGATACCGCAGACGGGATCATAGCCGTCGAAACCATTCAAAAGGGCATCGAGACGGCACAGAATATGGGAATTCCGGTTGTGCAGCTTCCCAGCTTTGGGGACGGGGATATCCAGTGCGAACAGGATTTCTATAACACCTGTGAAAAGGTACGGTTTGCCTGTGACCTGGTCAAGGGGAGCGAGATCACCATTGCCGTCGAAAATGTTCTGGATGCCGAGCAGACCAAGCGCATGTTGCAGGAAGTTGGCAGCCCACAGCTCAAAGTTTTTTACGACACGCAGAACTACCACTTGGATCGGGGCTACTCCCAGCCGGAAATTCTGGAAGCCATTGCGGATGATGTTGCACAAATCCATGTCAAAGATGGATACAACCATACCATCAGCTCGGCGCTGCTCGGACGCGGGGATGTTTCCTTCTTCAAAACAGCTGAAGTCATCCGGCGCACACAATGCACCAAGTGGCTGTTTTTGGAGAACTATTACAACCGCAAACCGCTCAGCCTGCTGCACCGGGACGCATTTGAACTCATTCGGCGGGATATTGAGACGCTGCGCACGGTCTTTTCTTGAGCCGCCACACGGGTAAGGAGGTCAAAATGATCGCAAATCAAAAACAACCCCTACTTGAAA
Organism: Butyricicoccus sp.; assembly: GCA_031293105.1. Classification (GTDB taxonomy): domain Bacteria; phylum Bacillota; class Clostridia; order Oscillospirales; family Butyricicoccaceae; genus Butyricicoccus_B. The sequence continues at coordinate 1,731 of JAUMSA010000091.1, forward strand.
TGACTGGCATCAACAAGATTTATCCGGGCGTTCATGCACTCAAAGATGTGGATTTTTCCTTGCAGCCCGGCGAAGTATGCGCCATTTTAGGAGAAAACGGCGCCGGCAAATCGACGCTGATGAACGTACTCGGCGGCGTTGTACCGCTTGACACCGGTACGATCAAGCTGGAAGGAAAACCGGTCTCCCTGCGCGGCACCAAGGATGCCGAGCGTTTGGGCATTTCCTTTATTCATCAGGAACTGTCCCTGTTTCCCAAAATGGATATCGCCTCCAACATTTTCGTGCAGGAACTGCCCTCCAAAATGGGCTTTCTGCGCACGAAAAAGATGTTTCAAAGCACGCGAGAGATCCTCAAGCGCGTTAAACTGGAGCATTGCCGTCCCGACCAGCTTGTCGGCGACCTGAAGATTGGCGAACAGCAGCTTGTCGAGATTGGCCGTACCTTGACACGCGGCATCAAAATCCTCATTTTGGACGAGCCGACGTCGTCGCTGACTTCGTCCGAAGTCGATATCCTGTTTCAGATTGTGCGCGAGTTAAAAGAGCAGGGCACAGCGGTCATTTTCATCACCCACCACATGGATGAAATTTATGAGATTTGTGACACGCTGATGATTATGCGCGACGGGGAACGCATCCTCAAATGCGGCACCCACGACATTTCCCGTGCTGATGTGGTCAACACCATGCTTGGCCATACGGCCGAAGAGCAATACAGCCACCCCAAGCGCACCTATGGAAAAGAAGTCCTGGCGGTGCGAGGCCTGACACGGAAAGGCAAGCTGGAAAATATCAGCTTCCAGGTGCGCGGGGGTGAAATGGTCGGGCTGTATGGCCTGTTAGGTTCCGGACGCACCGAAGTGCTCCGCAGTATTTTCGGGCTGGACAAATACGATACCGGGGAAATTGAGTATTTGGGTGAAAAGGTTACCATCCGTACGCCGCAGGATGCCATCAGCCGCGGCATGGCCATGGTCACCGAAGACCGTCACAAAGAGGGCCTGGTGCTCGATGAATCGGTTCGGTTTAATATGACCCTGGCCAATCTGAAAGCCATTAAGGGCAAACTGTTTGTCCGGCCAGGCAAGGAGGCCGAGATCAGCAAAAAAAGCGTGAGCAGCCTCAATGTCAAGACCCCGTCCATTCAACGGGCGGTCAAATATCTGTCGGGCGGCAACCAGCAAAAGGTGGTTTTGGCCAAATGGCTCAATACCCATCCCAAACTGCTTTTGCTGGACGAACCCACGCGCGGGATCGACATTGGCGCCAAGCAGGAGATCTATGGGATTGTCGAAAACTTGCTGCAACAAGGCGTTGCAGTCATTATGGTATCGTCCGAGGTGCCCGAGGTGCTGGGTGTGTGCGACCGGGTGGTTGTGCTGCAAAATGGGCGACAGGTATGCGAGCTGGAGAATGACGGCCATCTGCAGGCCAGTACGCTTCTCGAAGCCGCCATGGGAGGAGAATGAACATGCCGAAACAAACCAGATTTTCCGATTTGAATGGCCGACGTCTCATGCAGATTGGCATGAAGTATGGCATTTATATTCTGTTTCTGTTCATTGTTTTGGTGCTGGCGATTACCAGCCCCAGCTTCCGTACGGTGGCGAATGCGTCCAACGTGCTGCTCCAGGTGACGACCAACGCGGTCTTGGGCATTGGCATGACGTTCGTCATCATGACCGGCGGCATCGACGTATCCATTGGCGGCATTATGGTATGCTGCGGCAGTGTATATTCCATCATGTCGCAGTCCGGTGTATCGGAAGGGCCAGCCATTGCTGCCATGTTCCTGGTGGCGCTTCTGGTCGGTACGATCAATGGTGTATCGATCGCTTATCTGGGGATGCCCGCCTTCTTGGCGACCCTGGCGACCCAGTGCATGTGCCGCGGCCTATCGCTGGTTTTGACCGGCGGCGCCTCTTTCCGCAATCTGGGTCAGAGCTTTACCTTTTTCGGAAAGACCAATTTTTTGACGATTTCGATTCAAATTTGGGTCGTGGCCGTCCTGTTTGTGATTGGCTATCTCATCCTACATAAGACCATCTATGGCCGCAAATTGACAGCCGTAGGCGGCAATCTGAATGCTGCGCGCGTGTCGGGCATCAATGATAAGCTCATCACATGCAGTGCGTATATCATCTTGGGTGTCATCAGCGGCATTGCCGGTTATCTCAACATGGCCCGTCTGGGCAGCTACTATGCCGCCATGGGCGACGGCATCGAGTTTATGGTCATCGCCGCCGTTGTAATCGGTGGTACAAGCATGATCGGCGGTGCCGGCAGTATGGTGGGCACCTTGGTCGGCACCCTGCTCATCGGTGTCATCAACAATGCGCTCAATTTGTTCCGTGTGGACGCGGAATGGCAGGATGTGGCCAAAGGTTTCATTATTTTTCTCGCCGTTTTGTTCGATGCGATCAAGAACCGCATGAAACGAGCAGAATAGGATAACTCCCGCGCAAAAAAATGGAAAACAAAGGAGGACTCCCCATGAAAAAGCAGGTATCCCGTATTCTAAGCGCATGTTTGGCCGCCGCTCTGGCGGGCACCATGCTTTCCGGCTGCAGTACGACCGACAACGCGGGCGGACAGTCGGCCGCATCCGGCTCGGATGACGGACAGCGCACGATGGCGATTATGATGCACTCGGTTGCCGATGAATTTATCTACGCCGTTGGCGAGAAGGCGCAGGAATATGCCAAAGAACAGGGCTATTCGGTTACCTTCTACAACGCAGACAATGTAGCCGATACCCAGGCCTCGCAGATCAATGACGTGCTGGCGACGGGCGTGGATGCCATCGTGCTGGCGCCGGTCGACGCCGATGCGCTGGCAAATTCCGTGCTGGCCATTAACGAAGCCAACGTGCCGGTCACCCTGATTGACCGGACGATTGCAGAAGGCAACTTCGTTGCGGTAAACCAGGCGGATAATGTTCAGTGCGGGTATCAGGGTGCGGTAACCCTGGTCGAGCAAGCCAAGGAACAGGGCATCGACGTGGCGGACCTCAAGGTTCTGGAGCTCATGGGCGACCTATCGAGCACTTCGGGCTTGGAGCGTTCGCAGGGCTTCCAGCAGGCAGCCGAAGAATTGGGCTTTGAAATCGTTTCCTCGCTGCCGACCTATTGGCAGTCGGATACCGCGTATAATGCGACCCTGGACGCTTTCCAGGCTTCGCCGGACATCAATGCCATCTACTGCGCATCGGACGGCGTTATGGCAGACTCGGTCATCAATGCGCTGGACCAGATGCAGCTTTTGAAAAAGAAGGGCGAAGATGGCCATATCATCATCACGACCGTCGATGGCACACCGGGCGCGATTAAGTACATCCAGGACGGCTACATCGATGCAGCTTGCTCGCAGCCGGCTTTCCAGATGGCGACCGATGCGGTCGATTATCTGACCAAGGCCCTGGATGGCGAAGAGAAGCTGGACGCCTGCATTAACAATGCGCTGGCGCCGGTCATCATCACGACCGAAAATGCAGACAGCAAGGATCTGTGGGGCAATAACGTATAAATCGGAAATGAGGTGCACATATGCCAACGATGCAAGCGGCTGTTTTCAAGGGCAATGGAGTCTTGGAATTGGAGCAGGTCGAGATTCCAAAGATCGCACACCCAGACCAGGTGCTGCTCCAAGTACGTGCCGCCAGCATTTGCGGCAGTGATATCCATGCGCTGCATGTGCCGCCCGGACAGGTGATCAAGCCGGGTGTCATCATGGGCCATGAATTCTTTGGCACCATTGTCGAAATGGGCAGCGCGGTGCATGGTTTCTCGGTGGGGGACTGTGTGGTCGTCAATCCCTGCCTGCCTTGCGGAGAATGCTGGGAATGCAAGCACGGGATGGGCAATCTATGTCCCAATCCACGGCATTATGGCCAGACCTGCGACGGTGGGTTTGCCCAGTATGCTTTGGTTGAGGCCAGTCAGCTGTATCGGTTGCCCGCGGACATCAACCCGGATACGGCGGCACAGACCGAGCCGCTTGCCTGCATTTTGAGCGGCATGGGGATGATTCAGCCGGCTCCATCGGAACATGTCTTGCTCTATGGGGCAGGGCCGATCGGCTTGACGTTTATCCAGGTGCTCAAGATCTTTGGGGTGCGTCATCTGGCTGTCGTGGCAAAGGGACAAGCCCGTATCGAGCAAGCCAAAAAGTGCGGAGCCGATCTGGTGATCGATATGCAGCAGGAGAATTTGGGGGACGTGCTTCAAAATGCGTGGGGCTGCCTGGCAGACGTCGTGATCGATGCCGTGGGCACCGGAGCGATTTTGACGCAGGCAGTGCATCTGGTCAACAGCCATGGACGGTTTTTGCTGTTCGGCCTGAATCACAATGCGATGGCACAAATCCCGCCCGCGATTTTCACCCAAAAGGAATTAAAACTAATGGGTGTTTTGGGCAAGGCGTTTCTGCCGGCCATTGATATGCTGTCGGATGAACGGCTGCATATCGATGCGTTGGTCACCCACCGGTTTGGACTGGATGGCATCCATGAAGCTTTGACGCTTTTGCGGGAAAAGAAGGCTTCGCGCGTGATTTTGTATCCCAATGGAGGACTCCCGCAATCCATTTGATTTTTCTTCTCTTCTTCTCAAGCAAGCGGCGGACAACCCGGGTGTTGTCCGCCGCTTTGGCATGCCGGGAAAGCCCTCCTTTCACACAATACGTACAAGAGGTACACGAAGTACAACAAGTACAAGAGCATATCCCGCGCCCAAAATCCGCCCGGCGGGGCCGTGATGTCCTAGAAATCTAACATTTCATACAGTAGTATATATTCCTCATGTTTGCGGATTTGCATAATTGATATTTTGATATTGCATTTTTGGTGGTTTTTGAATTGGTTTGTCAAAATGGACGTGTCAAACGGTGTCATTGTATTTGGTTTGACAAATGGGGTAAAAGCCTTGAAATATCCAAAATGAGATGCTAATATTACGGTGTCAGGTACAGAAAAGCAAAAACCAAAACAAAAAACCTTTTCTGTAAGACAAAAAACCGTCCCGTGGGAAACGAAAGACAAAAAATAAAATCCGTCAAATAAGGAAGGGAGAGCACCATGGCAGAGAACAAAAACTTCAAGTTTGTAGATCATTATGAATTCAACGAAGATCTCCTCAAGCAGGCATTCGCCGAAGCGCGGGAAATCTACAAAGAGCGCGGGTTCATGCGCAAGATGGGCTATGGCAAAGCCCCGGCCATCACCACGGTCGATATGGCAAAGGCCTGGATGAGCGAAGGCCATCCGTTCACCTGTAACCACTCGGATGAGGTTTGCGCCGAGGCGCTCAAGGTATTGGAAGCTGGCCGCAAAGTTGGCGTACCGATCTTCCACACCACCACCGGTTATCTGGGCGAAAAGCAGTGGGACCTGCCGCGCTGGGATGAAAAGATCCCGATGAGCTCGCTGGACATCAACAGCGAATGGATGGAGATTGACCCCAAGATCAAACCTCAGCCCGAAGAACCGGTCATCCATAAGAAATATGCGTCCAACTTCTTCGGCACGCACCTGGCGCAAACGCTCAACTACCTGGGCGTGGATACCCTGATTGTCATGGGCGCCACCGCTTGCGCCTGTGTCCGCCACACGGTCATGGATTCGACCGGCTATGGCTTCAAGACCATCGTTCCGGAAGGCACGGTCGGCGACCGCGTACCGGGCGTTGTCGAATGGAACCTGTTTGACATGGAAGCCAAGTTCTGCGATGTGGTTCCGGTAGACGAAGTGGTCAAGTACCTGGAAGGCATCGACCCGTCGGTTTACACCAAGCATGCCCGCAAGTTCGACTAAGGGCAAACAGAAGAGAGATTCAATGTATGGACAATGGTGTCAGATACAACGCCGGCGTCCATACATTTTTTTATGCAATGGAGGGAGTGACCAAACATGAAGCGAATGGGCGTGGATGTTGGCGGTACATTTACCGATTTTATCTATGTAGACGACAACGGCAAGATCGATGTATACAAGACCTCCACCACACCGCAAGACCCTTCCATCGGCATGATGGAGGGCATCAACGCAATCTGTGACAAGCTGAACATCCGGCACGAGGACATCGACGAGATTTTCCACGGCACCACGATTGCCACCAATATGGTTTTGGAACACAAGGGCGCGCGCGCCGGTATGATTACCACCAAGGGCTACCGGGACATCATCCACATCGCGCGGCACAAGCGGCCGACCAACTTTTCCATCGTCGAGGATATCCCGTGGCAAAAGTACCCGGTTTGTCAAAGACGCGACCGCTATGGCGTATCCGAACGGGTGGTGGCGCCCGACGGCGCCGAGCTGATTCCGCTCAACGAGGACGAAGTACGGCAGGCGGTGCGCAAGATGAAGGCCGACAAGGTCGAGGCCATCGCGGTATGCTTCCTGTTTTCCTTCCTCAACCCGGCGCATGAACAGCGGGTCAAAGAGATCATCCAGGAGGAGTATCCCGAGGTTTATATCTCGCTCAGTTCGGAAGTGTTGCCGCAGTTCCGTGAGTATGAACGCTTTACCACGACCGGCCTGAACGCCTACATCGGCCCGACGACGGCCAAGTACATCAAGCAACTCCAGCAGACCCTGAAAGACCAGGGCTACCGGGCCAAGGTGCATCTGATGCAGTCGTTTGGCGGCGTGGCTTCGGCCGAATCGGCCCAGGAAAAGCCGGTCAACCTGCTGCTGTCCGGCCCGGTCGGCGGCGTGCTGGGCGCCATCTGGACGACCAAGCTGACCCGCCTCAACAACGTCATCACCCTGGACATCGGCGGCACGTCGGCCGATATCTCGGTTTTAGCTGACCTCAACCCCAGCATGAAGCATCTGCTCGACACCCAGGTCGGCGGCTATGCCGCCATGGTTCCCATGATCGACGTGGGCACCATCGGCGCCGGCGGCGGTTCGATTGCTTACATCGACGAGGGCGGGTTCTTCCGCGTCGGCCCGCAGAGCGCGGGCGCCGTACCCGGCCCGGCCTGCTATGACCGCGGCGGCATCGAACCCGCAGTGTCGGATGCCAACATCATTTTGGGCCGATTGGGCACCAAGCTGCTCGGCGGCCGCATGGAAATCAAGCCGGAACTTGCCGAAAAGGCGATCATGGAGCGCATCGGCAAGCCGCTGGGCAAAGACCTGTATGAGGCGGCGCTCGGCATCATCGACATCATGAACAACAACATGATTCAGGAGATCGAGAAGGAGAGCGTCCGCCGCGGCTTTGACCCGCGTGAATTTGCGCTCTTTGCCTGCGGCGGCGCGGGTTCGCTGCACGCGTGCAGCGTGGCGCGCGAACTGGGCATGAAGCACGTCATCGTGCCGCTCAACCCGGGCGCACTGTGCGCGGTCGGCCTGGTCAACACCGACCTGATGTACGACTATTCCAAGACCGAAATGCAGCTTTCCACCAACGTCAACCTGGACATTCTCGACCAGGACTATGCGACTTTGGAGAAGGAAGCCTACGATCGCCTGATTGAGGACAACATGACCGACGAGGATATCGTCATCCAGCGCGTGGCCGACTGCCGCTATGAGGGCCAGGGCTACGAGATGCGCGTGCCGGTCATCGGCGGCCGGGTGACCATGGAGACCATCGAAAAGATGAAGGAATCCTTCCACACCGTACACAAGCGGCAGTTTGGACGCTCCTACCGCGAGGTGGCGGTCGAAATCGTCAACATCCGCGTCATCGGCACGGGCAAGATCGAGGATTTGCAGCCGCTCAAGATCGCCAAGGGCACCGGCAATGTCAGCGATGCGGTCATCGGCGAGCGCCGCGTGACCTTCAAGGTGCAGGGCAAGCCCGTGCACTGCATGACCAAAATCTACGACCGCAGCCTCTTCAAGGCCGGCGATGAAATCCAAGGCCCGGCCATCATCAACCAGATGGACACCACCATTGTCATTGAACCGGACTGTGTAGGGCATGTCAATGAATACGGCATCATCGTCATCGACATCCAGCCCCCCACGGTAGAAGACTAAAGGAAAGGGACGATATGCATGAGTAAGAGAATCGAAAGCTTGAATATCCCCAGAGTGGAAGTCGACCCGGTAACCTTGCAGGTGCTCGGCGGTTCGTTTAAAATGATTGCGCAGGAAATGGGAATGGTGCTGTATCGCATGTCGTATTCGAGCATCATCCGCGAATCGGAGGATATCGGCGCCGGCATCGTGGACACGATGGGCCGTCAGCTTTGCGAAAGCGAAAGCACGCCGATGCACGTCGGTTCGATCGGCGGCAACGTCAAGGGCATTCTGACCCGCTGGAAGCTGGAGGATATCCACGAAGGGGACATTTTCATCCACAACCACCCCTATTACGGCACGTCGCACTCGCCGGATATTCACATCTGTCTGCCCATTTTCTATCACGGCAAGCTCATCAGCTTTTCCTGCGTGCAGGCGCACCTTTTGGATAACGGCTCGCACACGGCGGGCATGGACGTCGATGCGCGCGACATCTACGCCGAAACGCGCATTTATTACGCGCTCAAGCTGTATGAAAACGGCAAGCGCAACGACCAGCTCTGGCAGATGATTCTGGACAATGTGCGCACCCCGTCCATGAACGAAAACGACCTGAAAGCCATGATCGCGTCCGCGCGGCACGGCATCAAGCGTTTCACCGAACTCATTGACAAATACGGTCTCGAAACCGTCTTTTCGGCCATCGAAGACTGGATGGACTATTCCGAGCGCATGCTGCGCAGCGCCATCCGCAAGGTGCCGGACGGCACCTACTACGCCGAGGGCTGGCTGGACAACGACGGCAAGAACCTGGACAAAATGCTCAAGGTGTGCACCACGACGACCATCAAGGACGACACCATCACCATCGATCTGACCGGCAGCGCCGACGAAGTGTATACGGCCTTTAACGCCTCCTTCGAGGGCACCACCAAGACCTCGATCAACTACATCATGCACGCGCTGTTCTTGGACGACGATGTCTACCATCAATACATCCCGCAGAACGACGGCATGGCCCGCCCGGTCACGATCATTGCGCCCAAGGGCTGTATCTTTAACCCGAACTTCCCCCGCGCGACCTTCTCGCGCTTTAACCAAGCCAACCTGCTCGCCGACTGCGTGATGCGTTCGCTCGCGCCTGTGATGCCCGAACGCGTCTCGGCCGGCACCAGCGCCCACATCCATTTTGTCAGCTACAACGGCTTTAACAAGGCCAAGGGCGAATATTGGGTCTATCTGGAGGTGGACGAAGGCTCGTATGGCGGCCGCTGCGGCAAGGATGCCATCGATTCCTGCGACGCTTTGGTAGCCAACACGCGCAATGTGCCCATCGAAGAAATCGAATGGCATTACCCGCTGCGCGTCGAGCGCTATGAACTCAACCCGGAAAAGGTCGCGCCCGGCAAATGGCGCGGCGGCCTGGGCATTGTGCGCGAAACCCGCTTTTTGCAGGACGGCACGGTCACCTGTGAGGGCGACCGGCACAAGGAACGCCCCAAGGGCATCTTTGGCGGGTCGGACGGCAGCTCGGCCAGCATGACCAAAAACCCGGACAGCGACCACCCGATTTCGCTCGAGTCCAAGCTGTCCGACGAGGAATTTGCGGCCGGGGATGTGTTGCAGATCCGCACGCCCTGCGGCGGCGGTTATGGCAACCCGTTTGAACGCGACCCGCAGAAGGTGCTGGGCGATGTGCTGGACGACTTCACCACCATCGAGGACGCCCGCGCGTCCTATGGCGTGGTCATCGACCCGGCGACCATGACGGTCGATTTGGAGGCAACCGCCCGGATTCGCGCGGATTGACCGAAGCGGCTGGGGGCTGCTGTATGTGCCATCTGGAAGGAGAGTGCACAGATGAAAAAAATTGAAATCATCATCCGGCCGGAAAAAGTCGGGGTTATGAAAGCAATTTTAAGCGAAATTGGTGCAACTGGCGCCATGTTTTCCGGTATCCAGGGTTATGGTACCGAGCACAGCGAACAGTACATCTACAACGGGGAACAATTCTTCGAACAGCTTTATTCCAAAACCAAAGTGGAGGTTGTCATCAAGGACGAACTGGTCGAAAAACTGATCGACCTGGTCGTTACGCGGATTTCAACCGGACAAATTGGCGATGGACGCATCTTTGTGTACAACGTCGAGGAAGCGGTACGAGTCCGCACCGGCGAACGAGGTGTTTTATCGCTCTAAGCGAGATCAAATCCATACAGCAGCCTGGCTGACAAGGCCGATTGGCTGCGAAACCGGACGACTGCATAAACTCAACGGCGAGACATGGAACCATGTCCCGCCGTTTTTTACCCGTCCGGGCCAAGAAAGGGGAGACCACCGATGAAAAACAAGCCCGCGCGTGCGCCCGCAAAGACCAAGGGCAACACGCTCATTTCCGAAGACATTCTGCCGATCGTATCCACCCGGCGCTCGCTGGGCGGGCTGGGGTTTGCGAACATCTGGATTGGCATGGCCATTGTCATTTCGGTGTTCAGCTTCGGCGCGAGCGGCATCGAAGGCATGAACATTTTCGGCGTGGCCAGCGCCACGCTGGTGGCCAACATCATCATTGCCGCCATCGGCAGCCTGACCGGCGACATCGGCGTGGAACACGGCCTGTCGTTTGCCACCTATCTGCGCGCGCCCTTTGGGGTGACGGGCGTGCATTTCCCGGCCGTGGCGCGCGGCATTGTGGCCGCCTGCTGGTTTGGCATCAATACCTATATCGGTTCTACGGCCATCAACTACTTTACCATTGCCCTGTTCGGCATCGATAACTGGTTTTTGTGGTTTTTGGTGTTCGCGGTGGTGCAGATCATCAACACCATGCTCGGCATCAAGGCCATCGATAAATTTGCATCCTTTGCCGCGCCCTGTATCATCCTCATCACCTGCTGGATGTTCTACCGCGTGCACGCCATTGCGGTGCTCAACGACGTATCCATTTTGGGCTATGTGCCCGCCCAGCCGACGGCCAACTGCTGGCTGATTACCATGTGCGCCAACACCGGCATGTGGGCGGCCCTCGCGGCCGACATCCCCAACATGACCCGCAGCCTCAAGGCGCCGGTCGGGGAGCGCAACTGGTTTAAGCGCAACCGCAACAACTGGATTCCGCAGTTTGCCACCCTGCCCATCATCGAAACCTTTATCGCCGTCATCGGCGCGATTTCCTACCTGACCACCGGCAACTGGAACCCGGTCGAGGTCATCCAGTCGCAGGCGCAGGGCGCGACCCTCATTTTGCTGCTCGTGATGGTCATTTTGGCCCAGTGGTCGACCAACACGGCCGCCAACCTGGTGCCGCCCGCCATGTGCTTCACCAACGCGGGCGCCAAATGGAACCTATCGTACAAGGTCGCGGTGCTGATCGCCGGCCTGATCGGCGTATGCGTCATGCCGTGGCGCATCCTGGACCAGCTGTACACCTACCTTGGGTATTTTGGTTCCTTCCTGTCCGCGCTGGCCGGTATCATGCTGTGCGATTATTACTGCATCCGGCGCCGCCGGCTCAATGTGCAGGATTTGTACAAACCCGACGGCCAGTACCGCTACCATGGCGGCTTTAACCTGTGCGGCATCATCGCCTGGTGCGCAGGCACCCTGGCCGCCAACATCGGCTCGGACTATGGCTACCTGTTCGGCCTGCCGACCGGCTTTTTGGTCTATTTTGTGCTGATGAAGGTCTGGTATCTCAAAAAATTCCCGCAGGCCGAGGTCACATCCGGCTATTCCGAAGCCTATCTCGGTCTGTCGGTGGGCAACGATTGGGTCATCCCGGGTTATGAATCCTTTGCGGGCATCGAGGAAGTGCCCCGCGTGGCCAAGGTCGACCGCAAGCGGTACACGGGCGGCCAGGTTTACGAAGCCGCGACCGGCCACAAGCTGATTATCACCTTTGGCCGCCAGTACGGCAGCCGCGGCAAGGAATTGGCCAAGATTTTGGCCGCCAAGCTGGATTTGCCGGTGTACGATGAAGATATGATTCGGCTGGCATCCGAACGGCTGGGCATGGACCCGGAAGTCGCGCGCCAGCACGATGAGATGCCGCCGAGCGAATGGATGCACGCGCTCACGGCGGGCGGCATGTACGCCGCCAAGGAATACGAGGCCGCGACCAGCGATAAGATGTTCGCCATCCAGTCGCAGATCATCCTGGAACTGGCGCGCACGACCTCGTGCATCCTGGTCGGCCGGTGTGCCAACTACGTGCTCGACCGCGCGGGCATCCCGACCATCGACATTTTCGTGGTAGCCAACCTGGAAGACCGCATCAAGCACATCGCCGAGCGCGACCAGGTGGACTACGACAAGGCCAAGTCCTATGTGCTGCGCACCGAGAAAAAGCGGGAAGCGTACTTTAACCACTACACCACCTACGAGTGGGGCAATCCGCAGGATTACGACCTGTGCGTCAACACGAGCAGCGCCATGTCGCTCGATGATTTGGCCGAGCACATCGCGGGCTTTATCCGCAATGAGCCGCAGCAGACGGCCGCCGGACAGACCGCCTAAATCAAAAAAATGTGATGCGAAGCCCTTGGGCTTTGCATCACATTTTGGCGTTGTTATAAACGGTCGAGTTCTTCGGCCAGGTCGAGCAGGAAGCGGTAAACCGCCTGTTTTTCCTTGCGGGCGGGCGGCACACGGCGCACGCAGTTTTCCAGCGCGCTGGCCGCAGCGTTGACAATGCTGATTTCATCGCTCAGCCGGAAGCCCTCTCGGTTCATCTGCACCATCCACTGGTTTTGTTTGCACCAACAGTTGATGGACGGCAGGCGAATGTTGTCCTTTTCCGAGGCCAGCACGATGTGCATGCGCGGGTACTGCATCAGCTCCTGGGCGACGTGGCGGATTTCCTGCGCGATCTGCCGTTTGGTCACGCAGATTTGCTTGCCGCTCAGGATGGTCAAACTTCCGCTGACGAATACATCCTCCTGGATGCGCCGCAGCATGGGCTCGAGCTGAAAAATCAGCACAAAGGGTTCCTGTTGTCTGCCTTCTTTGCTATAATCACAAGCAGTGACCTGCCGGAACCGGTCGCTCACCAAAAGCTGCTGCTCGATTTCATCCGGCCGGATGCCGTTCTGGGTCAGGATATCCCGCAGGAGCGATTCGGGCGAGGACAGGAAGGCGGGCACGGGCAGGAAGGTATAAAAGGCGCCCCGGCGCTGGAAGTGGGGGATGTCGTTGACCAGCTCGCGGAAATCCATGGGATGGAACGACTGAAAAACGCTGCTGCACTGCTCGATGACGTGATTGGCCAGCCCTTCGTGCTGGATGACGCAGGCGCTGTCGGTGAACACCATGGTGGACGGCGGCTGGCCTTCGGCCGAGATGCCCAGGAGAGATACCGCGTGGTTCAGGATGAAAAACGACAGATGGATGATTTTTTCGTCGTAGTATTCGTAATAATACCATTCGACGTTGCGGTGGAAGATTAGCGCGCTGCACGTGTGGAAGAACGCCACGAACCGGCCGCCGAGCGCCGAATAATGGATGACGAACTTGGCGTGGAAGCCCTTGTGCAGCAGGTTGATGACCTGCTCCAAAAAACGGGCGGAAAAGGCTTTGTCCTCCAAAATCCAGGCGTATTCTTCCGAGTCGAGAAAGATGAGTTCGCCGGGGACGGTCATATGCCCGGCATATGCGAGCATCTGTTCCATGGCTTCCCGCCGGCCGGCATTGCCTTCAAACACCAGGGTCGGGATGGTATGGGCGCGCGGGGACGACAGTTTGTGCTGGGACGCGGTTTCCCGCAGGGGGGCGCTGGACAGCGCCTGCCGCAAAAGCTGCTCCATGTCGTCCACCTGCTCGATGGTTTCGTGCGGATACAGCTCAAGCAGGGCGTCTTTTAGAAGCTGGTGGGACGGCGCGCCCTGCGTGAGCAGGTAGTCCAGCACCTGGTCAAAGTAGATGGTCTTGTCGGAAAAGGCGCGTTTGCCGGTTTTCCATTTGCTGACCAGGCTGGCGTCCACGTGGAGCGCCTGCGACATCGCGTTCGTTGGAATGTTCAGATACTGCATAAAGAATCCCAAGGTGGAAAGCGTTTTGTTTTTCATAGATTCCTCCTTTTCGCCGGGATAACCACAATAAATCCAGGATTTTTGTTATTTATGTGCCAAAAATCCGCGAATCTGGGAAAGAGTTTTGCAAAAAGATAGTTTCATTATAATACAACTTCGTGTTTAAATAAACATAAAAAGACCGGCGGAAGGAGCGTTATGAAAAATTCGTTTTTTGTTTTACTGGCAGGTGCGCTGTGGGGCATCCTATCGATTTTTGTCCATATCCTCAATGGGGCCGGGTTTGGCGCGCTGGCCTGCGTGGAGGTTCGGGCGTTTTTTACGGCGGTGCTGCTGTTTTTCTACCTGCTCGCGACCGACCGCCGCAAACTGAAAATCCAGCTGCGCGATTTGCCGGTTTTCCTCGGCACCGGCCTGCTGAGCATCGTGTTTTTCAATTACTGCTATTTTAAGGCCATCGAACTGACCGGCAGCGCCGCCGTGCCCGCGCTTTTGCTGTATACCGCGCCGCTGTTTGTGATGCTGCTGTCCGCCTTGCTGTTTCACGAGAAGATCACCCGCAGCAAGATTTTGGCCGCGGTGCTCACGTTTATCGGCCTGGGCTTTGTGACCGGCGCCTTCAGCGGCGGGGAGTCGCTCTCCGGGCAGGTCGTGCTGCTCGGCCTGGGCGCCGGCCTGGGGTATGCGCTGTACAGCATCTTCGGCAAATGCGTGGCCGGCAAGTACGACGCCAGCACGATCACCTTTTATACCTTTGCCGTGGCCGCGGTGGGCGTATTGCCGCTGTCCGGCCCGGCGGACTATGCGCCGCTGCTGCTGCATGTGTCCAATCTGCTGCCCGGCCTGGGGCTGGCGGTGTTCAGCACCGTGCTGCCGTTTCTGTTTTACACCAAGGGCCTGACCGGCATGGACGCCGGAAAAGCCGCCATTTTGGCGACCATTGAGCCCTTTGTGGCCGCCTTGGTCGGCGCGGCGTTCTTTCACGAACAGTTCAACGCTTCCAAAATCGTGGGCATGGTGCTGATTTTGGGCGCCATCGTCTATTTAAACGCCGCGCCGCGGCTGGCGCGTCCGCACCGCCCGTAACCAAAAAAGGAGACCATCCGGTATTGGATGGTCTCCTTGCCTTTTGGGGTGTTTTTTAAACGGCGCTGTCCAGGCGCAGGCTGATGTCCAGCCAGCCCGAGGGCGTATCAATCCGTGCGCTGGTGCCGGCCATGCCGCCGGGAAGGCGCTCGGAAACCACGGGCGGTTTGATATCACAGCTGAGATTGCGCTGGGTCAGCGCGGTCGCCGCGTTGCCGCAGACGATGTTGGTCAGCTCGCAGAGCGCCGACTGCACGAGCGCGTCCAGCTCCTCGAGTTCGAGCATGGTCATGGTTTCGAGCAGATGCAGCGCCAGCTCCTTGGAAAACCCGAAGATCACCGTGCCCGGCAAATCCCCGATGAGGTCCAGGGAAATAAAGAGATCGCCCTGCGGGGGCGCGAACCCGAGTTCCTTCTGCTGGGCCGTGCTGCGGTCTAACCCGGCCATGGTTTCCATCACATTGAGGGCATTGCCCGCAAACAGGTCGATGTATTGATCAAACGCATGCTTGGGTTCTTCGGTCTGCTCCCCGGAAACGATTTTCTGGTCGGTATCCACCACATGATAGATGAGCCAGACCGTGACCGTACCGACCAAATCCTGCATGGTTTTCTGGTCAAAGCCGTCCTCTTTCAGACGCTTTTCATACTCTAAAACGGTTTGGGTGAACTGCCGGTGCTCGACTTTGTGCGCTTCGAGGCCGCTGTAATGGATGGATTCCTGGTATTCTTCTTCATCCCGGAAATGGTAGATGACATAATCCTTCAAAAAGCCGAGCGCCTTTTGATAGTCCTCTACGGTTGCCGTACCCTTTACGGCATTGACCAGTTCTTCGGTCATGCGGAACAGCTCGATATGCTGCGTGTCGATGCGATCGACGCCAAGCCGGTAGCTTTCCTTCCACATCATAGTGTTTTCAACCTCTTTTCTAATTCTTTACTTTATAAATTTACAATAGCATGGTTGTGCTGTTTTGTAAACAACAAAGCAGGAACAATCCCCATAAGGCGGGCAAAACCGCCTTTTGTCCGGCTGGTTTGGCTGCCGCAGGGGCCTTTTATATTGACACCAGGGCAATATTGTGTTATCTACTATATGGAAGGAACGCAATCCGGACAATCGAAAGAAAGCAGAGGATGAGGATGAAGAAATCAGCCAATACCATACGGGCCTGCCATTTCCGCAAACGCAATGGACAGTATGTGCTCAACCCCAAGGCCTGCTATTGCTGGCATATCCCCAAGGCGCTGCGCCGCTCTCGTATCAAACCCGGCGACCTGGTCATGGTGCGCGCCCACGACCATCGGGAAGTGGTGCTGGTGATGGAAGTGTTCCGTGAAGAGATCGAAGAAACCAACCGCACGTATAAACCGGTGCTGTGTAAATTAAAGAAAAATTTCTTAGACAAGCCTAAGAAATAATGCCGCAAAGCGCCCCGGAGCGAAGTCTCCGGGGCGCTTGTGTCTTCACTTCTTCTGAAAACGATCCAACCAAGTTTTTTTGAACGGAATGCCAAAAAACGTTCGCGCTTCTTTCAAATTCATGACAACCCACTCTCTAGATCGATGCGCTTCCAGCGTTTCGGGAAGTTCTTTGAGAATATAACCGGCCTCATAAGTGGTACCGGCGTTATACCGGATCTCATTGTTTCGTTCCGAAATTTCGAAGGATGACCGGCTGGTGTTCCAGACATTCCGAATGGTTTTGATGGCGTAACTGCCGGTCACTTTTTCGCTGAAATAGTCCTCCAGCGTCAGCAGGCGTATGTATGCCGGAAGAGGTACATCTGAAAACGTCTGAAAAATTTCGGTCAGCACCTGCGAGGATACTGCCAGAATATCCGGCGCACTTTCGGATTCATCACTTTTCATTTCTTCCAACAAAGTAGGCACTCGTTCCATCATGCGCCGCAGATACTCCCGGTATAAAGCGGTTCCCACCTCGCGCTGCACCGTACGCACAACGCTGCTGCGCATGACTTCCGTGTTGGTCAAACCGGCCTGCACCCGACAGATAACGGTACGGCGGATCACCTCCGGCGCAACCGCTTTTACATCCTCATTCGCGCTGATCACCACTGCCGGATAGTGCACAAGGCCATCCGCCACCCCGAAGTCATCATTTTTAATCGTCTCAATCGCGTGTTGATTGAAACGGGTATTGGTCAGGTCATCCACAATGATCGGCGCGCCTTTTACCGTGCGCTTGAGGCCTTCAATACTGGAACGCGTGAAATCAGGTGCTGCAATCTTGGTCTTTTGCCCGATCATCATCTTCAAAAGGGTTTCGAGGAAACTGGTTTTGCCTGCCTTACTCTGCCCATATACCAGACCAAATACCGGATACGGCAATAGGTTCTGATTATAATGCACCGCCATGTCGCGCATACACGCCATAAACGGGGAACAAAAGAACCAGTTGGCAAATTCATAGTACCGCCGCTGCATCCCGGTTACATCGCCATGGAATTTCTCATAGCCATCCATATATTTTAAAAACAAAGCAACGTCTTTCTCAATTTCTGCTTTCGGAGGATCTAAGTCCAAGTCGTTGCCATTGAGCCGCACCAGCATCTCATCCGGAAAGATTTCAAGCTGCGGATATTCGCTTTGCAGTTCTTTCTCCTTGGTCTGCGTTGCCACTACCTGACGACGGATGGACTTGATCTTTTCCGGCGACAGCAGTAACTTCCCCTTTTTGTCCGGTTTGGGCACCGAGGGTGCAAATTTCCCGGCCAGATTCTTTACATCTAAAACAAACCGAACTTCCTCTTTTGCTCCTTCCGTTGGCTGCAAAACAAGTGCCTTTTTCACTTTGATGGTTCGCGCAATCGGCAATTCTTCCAGATGCTCCCCATCATCGGCGCAGATCAGCGTTTCCTTTGCGATTTGATCGGTACAGTCCTCCCGCAGCTGGCAGTAACACGCCCAATACCAGTCATAGGCGGCATCGCCGTCCACATAGCAGATATTCTCCCGCTGGTATCCACCAAAGGCAGCGCGGGACATATTGGCCGAACCCATCACGACCCGTTTGCGTCCG
Organism: Butyricicoccus sp.; assembly: GCA_031293105.1. GTDB lineage: Bacteria > Bacillota > Clostridia > Oscillospirales > Butyricicoccaceae > Butyricicoccus_B. The sequence goes on from JAUMSA010000091.1 coordinate 19,867, forward strand.
TCCCGATTCGACAAAAGATAAATCTTTTCGTGGGATAACGCGCTGCGCGCCACATAAAAATGCAGGGTACCATTTTCGATGCGAGAAACCAAATCCAGTTTCCGCTTGCTGGCCGTATCGCGTAACCGCTCTACCATCTTGCATTGATACGCCATGATCTCTTGCAAAGAGTAGGAGATGACCTCATCACAACCAAACAGGATTTCCGCCTGCTCAAAAAGGCCAATAAGTTGATAAACGAAATCAATGCCGGACGAATATGTAATAGCATGCAACGTATCAAATCCAGAAAACAGTTCCTGCCAAGAAAGCGTTTCTGCGCCTGCGAACTCCATTTTAACGACGTCCAGAGTTGCCGTAGGCTGCACAGGAATCTTCTCTTCTTCCGGAACATCAAAGAACGATAAGTTTTCCACCTTTATCCCCCCCTAACGATTCACCGATGAATTTCCTTTTTTTCTACTGCCTTAGCATCTCCGCATCCGCTTTATTCGTAGATATCTACCATATTTAGTATAACTGGAATTCCATAATCCGACAAGGACTGATTGGTAAATATCAACAAAGCGGTACGGAGTGTTCCGTACCGCTTTGCCATATCTATTTATTTTTGCTTGGGGGTGCGTCCAAGCAGATAATCAACGCTCACATCGTAGAAATCTGCCAAAGCGCATAAAACATGTGGTGGTATCATACGCTGTCCGCTTTCGTAATACGCATACGTCCGTTGTGGCACACCAATTGCTTCTCCTACCTGCGCTTGTGTAAGATCGTGGTCTTCCCGCAAATCCCGGATTCGCTGATATCGCTCCATTTTCATCACCAATTGCAGTATAGGTCAGAACAATTTGTTCTATTGACTTTTTGAACAAATTGTTCTAACCTAAACAAAGAGGTGATTTTATGCCGGATTACAAAAAGATGTACCTGACTCTGTTCCGCGCGACCGAGCAGGCGATCAACACCCTGATCGAAGCGCAGCGCGCCTGTGAGGAATTGTATGTCAGCGAGCCGGAGACCGAGCTGCGAGTTGTTCCGCTGCCCGGTCGCACAAAGGAGGAAAACGAGTAAACAACTTGCTGAAAGTCTCCGGGGCGCTTCTGTTCGGTTTGCAGAGAGCACACAAGGCCCGGCGCAGAATCGATCATTCCTGCGCCGGGCCTTGAACCATCTCGGTGCATAAAGCAAAGTCGATCGTCTGGTGCATTTTCAGAAAAATACCGAAGAGTGCTTGACTCTCTTTTTCTACTATTGTAGAATATAAGCATCCAAAGAATTTTACATTTGTAGAATAGGAGGGATGGCATGGAAAAGAACAAACGGCTGCCCGATGCCGAACTGGAGGTCATGCAGGCGGTTTGGTCGCTGACGCCGCCGGTCACCGCCGCAGAAGTGCAGCAAAAGGTGCCGAGCGACTGGAAGGCCACCAGCGTGCTGACCTTTTTGTCCCGGCTGTGCGACAAGGGTTTTTTATCGTGCGAAAAGCAGGGGCGACAGAACCAATACACGCCGCGCGTGACACGCGAAGCCTATTTGCAGCGCGAGAGCCGCAGCTTTGTCGAGCGTCTGTGCGGCGGGTCGGTCAAGAATTTCGTGGCCAGCCTGTCGGACGCAGGGGCGCTGACCGAGGACGATCTCAAGGACTTGCGCGCCTTTCTGGATGCGCAAGGACGGGAAAAGTAGGTGAGAACCATGTTGCATTTTGACAATCTGCCCAGCAATCTGGTACAGATCGGGCTGACCGTGTCGGCGGTGGCGGTTTTGCTGTTTTTGATGCGCAAGACGCTGAAAAAACGCTATTCAGCGCGGATGATGTGTCTTGTGTGGGCAATATTGGCGCTCCGGCTGCTCATTCCCGTGCAGCTGACGCTGCCCGACCCGCCGGTACAGGTCGCGCCGCACACGACCTACCTGACGCAGACCGACTTTACCCCTGCCCAGCTCGAACAGGCCGGGCTGCCTGCTCTGGATGTGGACGGCGGGACCGTGGCAAACCGCTGGGTGACGCAGGAACAGGCTCAGGCGCTGACTCCGCTTGATATGCCATCGCTTATTTCGTTCAATTTAGGCTATATGCTGTCCGTCGTGTGGGGCGTGGGCGTGCTGCTCGTTACGGTTTGGCAGTTATATCGATATCTGGCATTCTACTATGTGCTGGAACAGAGCAGCCACCCTGCCGCACGAAACACACTGCTGGCGGCATTCGAGGAACAAAAACGGTCGCTTGGCATTTCCCGGAATATCCCGTTGCGCGTCACGCGCGCGGCCGACTGCCCGATGCTGGCGGGATTTCTCTGTCCCGCGCTCTATCTGCCCGACGAAGACCTGTCTGCCGAGGACGCGGCCTTCATCTTTCGCCATGAACTGACCCATTACAAGCGGCGCGACCTGTGGCTCAAGCTGCTGCTGGTCGCCGCGCGGGCGGTCCACTGGTTCAATCCACTCGTGCACCACATGGCGCGGCTGGCACAGGAAGATATTGAAATGGCCTGCGATGAAGCGGTGGTGCGGGGCATGGACCTTTCCGCGCGCCGCGCCTACGGGCAGACCATTTTGCGTTCGGTGGAAAAACAAGTCAAAAAGCGCGCGCTGGTGTCGTGCTTTACCGGAGATAAGGAGGGGCTTATGCGACGCTTGGAAGGATTATTCGAGAAACGCATCAAAAAATGTGGCATCGTGCTGGTGCTTGCGGCGGCATTGGCGGTCGGCGCCTTGGGCTGCGCGTTTTCGGTGGGCGAAAATCAGGCGAATCTCACCGACGCCGAGTGCGTGGCCCTGGCCGAGCAGTGGATGAGCGGCCAGTACCGCGATGCCGAGCCGTGGTATGAGTTGCTGCAAGACGATCTGGCCCAAAAACTGTATGAGCAGCAAACCGCGCTGGGTGCGCAAACCGGTCAGACCGACGGCGAACCTCTGTGGGAGATCGGCACATCCAGCCCGTCGGTCAGCCGCTTTACGGTCCTGCCGGATGTGAAAAACCAGCAGGCGGTCATTGTGACCGAATGGACGGCATCGGCGAGCATGCCGATCCGGCAGGCCGAGCGCATCCACTTTAAAAAAGTAGACGGGGAATGGAAGGTCAGCCAGGTCGAAGGCAATCCGTATATCAATGACCAGCCGTTTGTGGACACGGCGGACAGTTTGGAGCATTTCCGACTCCTGTATGAAAACGACCTCGGTTTACCGGACCCGCTGCTCGCAAGCGAGGAGGGCGAATCGCTGGAAGAAACGGTGGTGGCGTCGCTTCAGCTGACCGGTGGCCAGCTGGAAACCGTACGCAGTTGGGACGAGACGGGCGATGGCAACGATGATTTGACGCTGATGCGGTACACCTTTGCGGACGGGGAGCCGCTGGACCTGACGGTTACGGGCGGCGGTGTACAGGATTACACCTATGACGGCGGCAAAAATAGCCGCACCGCCGCCGATCTCGCGCAGCAATATGCGCGCGCGGTGGCACATAAATCGGTATGGCCGGCCTATCCCGTACTGTCGCAGGAAGAACAGCGTTCGCTGGCCGATAGCCAGCGTGCGTTGGCGGACAGTGATGGGGTTTGGTACACCAAGTACGGCGGCTCGTCGCCGACCGTGGCCGACTATGTGCTGACCCCCGGCAAAGACCCGGATACCTATGTGGCCGTGTTCCAGCTGTATGGCGGCGGCATGACCGATTATCGCTCGGCAATCACCATCACGGCGGGCGAGGAACAGGGCCGCAAGGTCATCCGCGAAATGGAGCGGTGTGACGACCATCTGGCCTTTATCCAGGAAAATCTATCCGGAACCGATGCCGGTTACACCATGCGCGAGAAATTTGACCTGTATTACGAATCCGGCTTGCCGTGGCCGACCCTTCCAGAGGGTGCAATGGACTTTAACGGCGCTTCGCTGAGCACGTTGACCCAGGTGCGTGCCGCCGCCGAGACCGTGTTTAGCTACGTCGGCGAGGAAGTCACCCACACCGAGGGCGATCAGACTCTGATGACCCTCGAAAGCTGGTTTACCAGCGAGGTCGTTTCGGAAGATGGCACCGAAGCGGTCGTGCGGCTGCATTTTCAGGACAACAGCCCGTCTGTGGATGTGCAGATGCGCAAAACCAGCGGGTATTGGCTGCCGGTTGGTGTGGTGGGTGAAAATCAGGGAAATCTCACCGAAACCGATTCGGTATACAACCGGGTGATCTCCGAACCCATCGGTGCCGACGCCCCGCAGGTGCCTTTCTTTAACCGGGATGTCATCTGCGTGCTCAACTACAATGGCCTGCTGCTGTTTGATACCCAGACCGGCGCCCTGCGGGCGGGCATCGATGTGCAGAAGATGGGGCTTGGCGATACCCAGGGCGATTCTGCCATGATCGTGCGCGGCAACGATATGTGCATCACGATCACCACCATGGATGGCGGGCCGGGATATATCTATTCTCTGGAGACGTCCGCGCTTTCCGAACTGTCTGAACCGGAAGAAATCGAATACACCGAAATGCAGATCCCAGATGCCAAAACTTTGGCCAGACTGGACCTGTCCGGCTTTGCTGATGCATCCCAGGTGGAGGCGCTGCAATCTAAGGATGGCATCCTGGCGTATGCACTGCCGCAGGATGACTTATCCAAGATGCAGTTTCAGTGGTATCCATAAGATTTTCGGCAAAAGAAAGCAGAGGAATAAAATTGGAATACTCGAAAATCTGTGCCTGGTGGAAACAGCAGCAAAGATGCCATACAAAGGAATGGACGGCCCGATTGTGTTCATACGGTATCCATTTTGCCTATCACTCGGGAAAAATCGAAAACAATCGCATCACCTACCGCGATACGCAAGCGGTCTTTCAAGACGATCGGGAAGCGGATTTTGTAGGCGATTCGCGCACGATAACCGAAATCCGCAATGCTAAAGAGGCGTTTGAAACCATTTTAACGGCTTTCGATCAAAGAATACCGCTGACCGAAGATTTTGTCAAGCAGATACAAAAGCGACTCACCCAAAACACCTATGATACCCGAAGATATCAGCTTGGGGAGCGTCCGGGAGAATATAAACACAGAGACTATGTAACCGGCCGGGAAGAAACCGGCGCCCCGGCTTCTGATGTGGCTGAAGAAATGGAGGAGCTGCTGGAGGAATTGCAGGACGTAGACCATCAAAACGCCCTGCTTGCCGCCGCCTATTTCCATGCAAAGTTTGAAAACATTCATCCATTTGCCGATGGCAATGGACGCACCGGCCGCCTGCTGATGAATTACTTTTTACTCCTGCATGAGCACCCGCCCCTCATCGTGCATGAGCAAGACCGAAAAGCCTATTACGCAGCCCTGGAAGCCTTTGACCGGGAACAGGAAATAGAGCCTTTGGTTTCTTATCTCAAGCAGCAGCTGGAAAAAACGTGGACACCGGATTTACTCCATTCGGCGACCGGACTCTGATTGTTTATCCACCGCAAACGCTTAGCCAGCAAAAAAATCAACGGACGAATCCGATCTCGTTTCCTAGAAACGCAGCCGATTCTTCGCTTCCTTCTATCACTCCAACACTTGCAACAGCCGCTGATCCATGCTATTCTATCGGTAGGCAAAGATAGGATGTATCCCACTGGATACAGCGAAGCGCCCCGGAGGTTCCAGCTCCGGGGCGTTTTTTTGTTCTATTTGAGGGGCTTAGGCCCAAGGTTCGCTATACTCTGTCGACAAAGTGAACGAATTCCTTCTTCCGTGTAGGTATAGTACCCTGCATATTTCCTTAAATTCTTGCCACCATGGTTTATATTTCCAATGCCCATGAAGATAGTGTTTTGACAGTTTCTTACTGGATACGAACTTAGCTAAGATCCGATTCGCCGTCGCGGCCGATACCCCACACAGCTCCCGTACATCCGCGTTCATGATATAGTCGTGAGTTTCAAGGTACCCCCGAATCTTGTTCCAACGAAGGGTTGCCTTGTCCAGCTTTCCATCGCTCATTACATCGCTCGTTTTAATTGCTTCTATGAGCGATGCCTTGATGGCGGAGAACATGAACGCAATAAATACAGTAGGCTTCCCAGCGTCGTTGGAGGCGTTGATCGCTGCATAGTATTCTTTCTGGCGGTCATGGATAATGGACTCTACTGGGAGCCTGGAAAAGGCTGGATTCCACTTAGACAGCAGCAGCGTATGCCACAGGCGGCCCACACGCCCATTACCATCGGCAAAGGGGTGGATCAGTTCCAGTTCATAGTGGAACACACAGCTGCGGATGAGCATGTGTACCTCACTGGTCTTTGCCCAGTTCAGCAACTTCATAACCAGATCTGGGACATACTGCGGCAACGTACCAAAATGTAGGACACGCCCCTCACTGTCCACTACGCCAACAGATCCTGTGCGGAACATGCCGGATTCCTCCACCAAACCTCGTGTCATAATGCCGTGAGCCATCAGCAGATCATCGACGGAATACGGATCAAGTTCATCCAGCCGCTCATAAATCTCATAGGCGTTTTTGACCTCGGCAATATCCTTGGGCGGAGCCAGAACATGCTTCCCGTTCAGCACAGCAGTCACCTGCTCCAAAGAAAGCGTGTTTTGCTCAATGGCAAGAGAACCATGGATGGTTCTGATTCGATTCTTGCGGCGCAGCGTTGGATTGGTGGAAAGCGCAGTCGTTGCAGATAGTTTGCCGACCAATCATCAATCAAAACCGGCTCTCATTTGAGTGATGCTTTCCTTGTAAAAAGAGATTCTCCGGCTTCACAGTTTGGGAATCAACAACACTTGCATAGCAGAAAGTTGTGGCTGTGCACGCAGTACAGTCACAGCAGAACGGAGGCGATCTGCCCTACAGATCCACCCAGATCAACAAATATTACGCGGACTATGTGCACAGGACCAAGGCCACTATACCCCTGGATCATACGCCCGGCGAGACCATATAGCTGGACCGCCAGGAGGCTGAGCTGCTGTTCCGTCTGATCTCGGAACGGTATGAGCACGGCAGCATTATCTTGACCAGCAATCAGTATTTCAGTCATTGGGGGAATTGCTCAGCGCCAATATCCTGGCCACCGCTCGGCGGCCTCTCCTTTGAGTAGTTCAATTTCAGCAAGGAGGACGACTGGGATGACTGATTCGCTGTTTGAAGCCGTTGCCCTGTGCAGCCAGGAGCTGATGAAATACAGCCTCTCTGCGGAGGAGTTCGCTGTGCTGGCGCAGAAAAACGGTATGACCGACAGCGAGATTCTGGCTGTTTCCAAGATCTTTGACAACTTTGATTTCAACCGCTCTTGGATTGGCTGTTTTCGCCGGACCCGAACAATACTAATAAATTTACGAAAAACAACAAAATTGATGTCAGAAATCTAGAAATTTTGAAGGACAGGAATTGCGTATTTCATGATATTAGGAAACAAAAAATGGGTCTGAAATCTTACCACAATCTTTGCCCAAGGCAATATGACTTATAAAAAAAGTTGGTATTTTTTCATGTCTACCCGATGTGCTATGATGAAACCACACGAAAGGACAGCTACGGAGAGATAGCCTGTCGCTTGCAAGTCAGCAACAAGGAGGATACCCTATGGTCACAAAGAAAATTACGATACAGAACAAGACAGGGATTCACGCCAGACCGGCCAGTGATTTAGTGAATTTGTGTAAGAAATTTCCGTGCGATATAAAAATTATTGCAAATGGCAAAGATCATGATGCAAAAAAAATTATGAACCTTCTTTTAGCGGGTTTGGTAAAAGGCACGGAAATCACCGTGCAGACCAATGGAAAACAGGAAAGTGAGGCATTGGAGCAAGTAATCGACTTCATTGCCGGTTTGAAAGAATGATCCATCCAATCAGAAACAAGGAGGATTGGGAATGGAAATAAACAGTAGAATGAGTTCCATTCTATATCTGCTCTTGGCATCCAATGGCCGTATTCATATCGATAGTCTTCTTGATGAAATCGGCCTGTCCCGGCGGGCGTTGCATTATGATCTGACAAAGATTAATACCTATTTAGTCGATCATCATATTCCACCGATCGAACTGAAAAATGGAAATTGCGTCGTACAATTTGAGAGCATCCCCGAGATTGAAAAGCTCCTACAGACCCGGTCATCCTATTTGGCATCCAGCCAGGAACGTATGACCCTAGAGACGATGGTTATCGCTTTGGATAAGAATTTAACTACCCTAGAAGGATTGCGACAGAAGTTGGATGTGAGTAAAAACACCATTCAATCGGATTTGCGCATGCTCAAAGAGCGGGTGACCGAAAGCGGATTGCGGCTGCAATTTTCCCACAAGGACGGCTATTATTTTGAGGGCGACGAATTGTCCATCCGCAATTTCATCTCAGACGAATTGAGTACCGTAAAAAACCGTGGCGTATGGCAAATGATCATCCGGCTGCTCAACCAATCGGTATGTCAGGTACTGAAAATCGACAATACAGCATGGGATGCCTATCGCACGGTGATCGCTGCTATTCAGCGCTATGGGGATGCAATTGCAGCAAGCTTTGTGGAGCAGTTTGTCCGGCATACAGCGGTGATGATCCTAGCAGCAGTTATCCGCGATCATATGACCGGACAGCCGATCGCCTTTGATCCCATGGAACGAAGGACATTGTGCTATACCGAAGAATTGGAACAGGTCAAAAATATGCTGCGGCAACTGGCTGCGGACCAGATTGTACTACCAAAAGATGAAGAGTTCTATGTAGCGTATTTGCTACTGGGTATGAAACGTTTTGCGTTTGAAGGACAGTCCAATGGTGACATCATGGAAATGGTCGATGCCTTTTTGCGGAATTTGGAGGCCAACCTGGGCAAACCGATTGAGCGCAAACAGCAATTGCGGGAAAAAATAGCGTTGCACATGGGACCCATGTATTATCGGCTCAAACTGGGGTTTCACAGCAGCAATGCCTTGTTGGAGGATATCAAACAGATGTATCCGTGGGGCTTTGCCATTGTAGAACAGAGCATTGAGGGGATGGAAGGTGAAATTGCCAGCCTGATTACCGAAGATGAAATCGCATTTTTGGTGATGTTTGTCGAAAGCCATATGGCAGAACTGAAGATCGATGAGACCCGCCGGGATGCCTGCAAAATACTGATCGTTTGCGGCGCCGGAGTCTCTACTTCGGTTTTTGTGCGCGCACAGTTGCAAGACCTGGTGGGTGAGGGATATCAATTTGAATTGAGCTCTGCATCTAAGCTGCAAGAGCGAGATTTGACCCAATACAATCTGATCATTTCTACTATACGGGATACTCGTTTGCCGTCGGGAACCATCTATGTATCGGCTATTTTGGATGAAAAAGACATCGCGGATATCATTGATCGGTTATGTGATACGCCCTTGTCCATTACGCATACAACGGTCAATGAAATTGTAGAAGCATTTGCGGGGCATGTGAAGTCCAAGGACGAGCTGAAAAATATTAAGCAGAGCCTATTTGAATACTTTTGCAAAAGGAGGGATTGATCGATGTCAATTATTGACAGACGACATGTATTGGTAGGGCTTTCGGCTTCCGGAAGGGAAGATGCACTGCGTAAAGTAGCTGATCTGCTGCGCAGTACGGACTGTGTCAAAGAAAGTTTTACCGATGCGGTCTTGGCACGGGAGGAGGTTTATCCAACGGGACTCAACCTCAAATACAATGCCATTGCCATGCCGCATACCGATCCTCAGCATGTCAACCGACCGGGCATTGCCTTGGTGAAGCTGGACAAGCCGGTGGAGTTTTGGCATATGGGCGGATCAGGCGAACTGGTACAGGCCGAGATGATTTTTATGATGGCCATTACCGACCCAGAAGAGCAGATCAACAATTTAAAAAAAGTGATGCAGGTTTTTTTGGATGCTGATCTGGTCGCGAAATTCCGCAATGCGCGGGATGCGGATGAACTTTATGCCTTGGGCAAACAATATTTCGAATAATGGTTTTAGGAGGTTTTGATATGAAAAAGGTATGTGTATTGTGCGTTTGTGGTTCGGGAACGGTCACTTCTTCGATGCTGGCAGCCAAGCTCAAAGAAAAACTGGCTGAAAAGGGCTATGATGCCGATTGCATCGAAACCAATCCGGGCGGCGTAGAATCGACGATGAGTTCGCATCCGGTCGATTTCATGGCATGTTCCAGCCCGGTACCGGGGGATTATGGTGTGCCCAAATTGGCTGCGACCTCTTTCCTGATCGGGCTGGATGAAGAAGGCTTTATGGAAGAGGTTCTGGAAGTGCTCAAGGATAAATAAAGGCAAGCCGGGATGAAGGTGGGAAAGGAGCAATCTTCATGTTAGATGCAATGCAAAATATATTCAATGCGTTTGGTGCGATTGTATTTGTGCCAATCATCCTGTTCATTGTGGCAAAATGCATGGGCGTGCCCAGCAAAAAAGCAATCGACTGTGCGATTCTTTCGGCCATCGGCCTGGAAGGGTTTACGCTGATTATCAATTCGTACTCCGGAATCATTAGCCCCATCATTGAACAAATGGTAGAAACCACGGGCGTCAGCCTGGAAATCGTGGACATCGGCTGGCAGGCTACCTCGGTGGTGGCGTATTCAACGACCATTGGCGTCATTTTCTTTGCCATTGCAATTGTCTTGCAGCTTGTCCTGTATTTCTGTAAGTTTACCAATGTCTTTATGGTCAGTGATTTGTGGAACAACTATGGCTTTATGGTTTGGGGCTCCATGTTGTATCTGCTGACCCATAACATCTTCCTGGCGTTCCTTCTGATGATTGTTCAGAACCTGTATTGCCTGCTGTTTTCCGAAGTGCTCGCCAAACGGTTTTCGACATATTATGGCTATCCCAACTGCTGCATGAGTGTGCCGATGCACATGGATGCGGTCCCGTTTGCGATTGTGATGAATTTCCTGCTCAATAAACTGGGCTTCCATAAGATCAAGGCCAGCCCCAAGGCATTGGCGGATAAGGCCGGTATGCTGGCAGACCCCAAGGTCATTGGCATGATCTTAGGCGCTATTATTGCGATCATCAGCTATTCGGGAAGTTTGGGCGAACTGGGAAGCTGGGGTGCAATTGCGACCTGTGCGATTGCCACATCGGCGATTATGACCATTTTCCCCAAAGTCGCCGGTATCTTTGCTTCGGCTTTTACACCCCTCTCTTCGGCATATGCCAAAAAAGCTGCCGCAAGCGGCAAGGGACGCACCTGGTATATTGCTATTAACGATGCGGTCGCCTATGGCGAAACGGCAACCCTGACCACCGGCATTATCTTAATGCCGATTCTGCTGGTCATCGCGTTCATTCTGCCCGGCAACAAGTTTTTGCCGCTGGTTGATTTATGCGCCATTCCGTACATGATCGAAGTATTTATTTGCGTCACCAATGGCAACATTGTCAAGAGCACCATTTGCGGCACCATCTGGTATACCATCGGTCTTCTGTGCATCACCGCAGTATCCCCCTATTTTACCCAGGTCGCGGCATCGGTCGGTGTTGAGATGGCCATTGCGGGTACATTGGTGGCAAGCTTTGGTGTTATGGGACGTCCGCTGAACTGCCTGTCGTTCTTGGCGTTCCTCAGCGGCAATCCAGTCATCATTGGTGGTGTCATTGTCCTATATGTCATCCTATATGTGGCCTTTAAATGCAAAGGGCAAGTTCTGGTCGACTACATGGAAAACTGCAACGAAATTCCCCAGACGGGCAGAGCTTGAAAATTTTTAGACAAAGGGAGGAAGTTAGATGTTGGATACACTTATCCAGAACAAGCAGAACGTTCTGGTGGTTGGCGATGTGTTTGTATCGTGCGAAACCATGGCGGATGCTGTCCGGCAGTCAGCCATTCCGGTGGGACAAATGCACACGGTTTTTTGGGGCGAGCATTCGGTGGAGTCCTTCTCGCAAAAGCAGGTCAATATCGAGAAAAATGGACCGGATGCCGAGCCGTATCCGGCTGAGATCGATGCTTGCATTCAGGATGTCCATGTGTTGATGACGCATTTTGCTCCCATTCCGGGGCGCCTGATCGAAAAAGCCAAAAATCTGCGCTGTATCCTGACCTGCCGCGGCGGATTGGAACACATCGATGTGCAGGCCGCCAGTGCGCGCAATATTCCAGTAATCAACGTCATCCGCAACGCCGAACCGGTGGCTGATTTTACATTGGGCCTGATCCTGGCGCTCACGCGCAACATTGCCACCGCCCATACCAAATTGATCGCAGGGGAATGGTCCAAGTCTTATCCCAATTATGAGTATACGACCACGCTCAGCAATCTGACGATTGGTCTGGCTGGACTGGGGAATGTAGGATTGGAAATTGCCAAGCGGCTGAAAGCCCTTGGGGGCAAGACCTTGGGATTTGATGAGTATGTAACGCAGGAGCGGCTGGAGAAGAACGGATTGGGCGATCTGGTACGGGTAGACCGGCTAGAGGACTTGTTTAAAACAGCCGATGTTATCAGTTTGCACCTGCGCCTGACCGAAGAAACACGGGGGATGATCGACCGGCGGTATTTCAGCCTGATGAAGCCAAGCAGTTATTTTATCAATACCTCGCGCGGCGGACTCGTCAAGCAGGCCGACCTAATCGAAACGCTGCGCGCTCACCGGATTGCCGGGGCAGCGCTGGATGTGTTCGAAAAAGAGCCGGTGACGCGGGAAAGTGGCTTTGTAGGGTTGGATAATATCATCGTCACCCCGCACATTGCCGGGGACACGGTCAGCGCTGTCCCCAAATCCCCTTATCTGCTCATGCGGGAATTTGACAATATGTGCCGGACCGATAATCCGGAACGGATGGTCAATTTTAAAAATATCCGGCTTAACTGACCGGAAAATCGAGAAAAGGAAGGATACAATTATGAAATACCAAGAGATCCGAGAAAAAGTCCTGGCAGCAGCACAGCAGGCCAATGCGATGGGGCTCATCCATGGTACCTGCGGCAATATTTCGATGCGTGACGCTACCGACGATGTCGTTGCGATCACCCCGAGCAATATGCCCTATGATTCGTTGAAGCCGGAAGATATCACGGTGATTGACCTGCACGGCAACATCGTGGATGGCGCCTATATTCCGTCGTCTGAGACTCCGATGCATACCGCGGTTTATCGCGCACGGCCGGATATCCGGGCGATCGTACATACCCATTCGCTGTATGCGACCGTGATGTCCATGCGGCTGGCTGACTTGGACCGGGCTACCGTGCCGTCGAATATGTACTACCCCATCCATACGGCACCGTTTGCCATGCCGGGTTCGCAGGAATTGGCCGATGCCGCCGTTCAGGCACTGGGAAAGCAAGGGGACGTCACCCTGCTGCAAAATCATGGCCTGCTGGCCACGGGGCCGGATATGGAAGCAGCGATGAACTGCGCAGTTTATGTGGAAGAGGATGCACAGGTCGGTTACTATGCGGCGCTGCTCGGCGTCCCGGCCAGTCGGTATATCCCGGAAGAGGCGGTGCAAAAGATTCGTGCCACGGCACTGTCCGGCCGTGCGGTATAAGGGGTGCTGATGATGCTGAATTTTCAATTTTGCTTCCCGACACAGGTGATTTTTGGAGCCGGTGAATTTGCAAAACTGGGCGATGAGGTTGCAAAATATGGCCATCGCGCCCTATTGGTTGAGCAGCCGGGTCCGTTGGAGAAAAATGGCCTGTTTGCACGCGGCGTACATTTGATGGAGCAGGCGGGTGTAGCTGTATGTGAATTGTCGGGCGTGGAGAGCAATCCTCGTTTGACCAAGATCGAAGAAGGCATTCGACTGGTACGTGACAATGCTCTGGAAGTCATTGTTGCCATTGGCGGCGGCAGTACGATCGATACCGCTAAGGCCATCGCCCTTGGCGCTGCCGACCCGACCGGTGGGGACGTGTGGGACTTCTTTGCCGGCGTACGGCCGGTGGAGCAGACTTTGCCTGTGGTTGCGGTATCTACCATTTCTGCAACCGGAGCCGAAACCAGTTGTCACTGCGTAGTGACCAACAACCGGGCGTCCGACCATACGGCCTGGAAAAAATGGGCGGTGCATAACACGGTTTTATGTCCCAAAACGGCGATCATCGATCCCGAGCTGCTTGTATCCGTCCCTGCGCGGTTGACGGCAGGCGGAATGGCAGATACCATCTCTCATATTATTGAGGGATATTTTGACGGGGTGGATGGCAATCCGATCTCGGACGCCATTGGCGAAGGCATTGTGCGAACCGTCCTCGAAAGCGATGGGGTGCTGGAGCATCCGGAAGATGTGAATTTGCGCGCACAGATTGCCTGGGCTTCTACGCTGGCGATGGGCGGTATTCAGGATTGTGGCCGTCTGAACGCTGGCTGGCCGGCCCATTGGATTCAGCATGCCATTGGCGCGCTGACCGATTCATCCCATGGAGAGGGCTTGGCAGTCATCAATCCGGCCTGGCTGGACTTTATCAATGCGGAGAACCCTAAGAAATTTGTACAGTTTACCGAACGTATTTTTGGTTTGGAACGTCCACAAGGTATGACCGATGTGGAATATGGACAGATGGGTCTGGATGAACTGCGTAACCGTTTCCGGGCCTGGGGGCTGCCGACCTGCTTACAGGAGCTGGGTGTGACACGGGATATGTTCCCAGTTATCATTGAGAGCATTTTGCACAATAACGAATCATTCCAATTTACCCGCGATCAGATCGAGCGAGTGCTGGAACGGTGCTATGGATCATAAAACATAAGGAGGGAGCACAGTGCCGCAAAAAGATTGGATGATGTTGGTGGCTTTGGTCGTCACCGTGATTCTGACACAAATGATGCGCTGCCATAAACAGCAGTTTTACACCCCCATCGCACAAAACCCAAGAATGGAAGGGCATGTGCTCAATCGTAAGTATCAATTCTATATGAAACCAGGGATAAACTACAGAAAAATTAATCAATGGTATCTTACGGCATCGACAGGCGCATTCTTAGCAGCTGTTGGCATTGCAATTGCGATCGGATACTTGGCTGGTATTGCGGCATTTCTGGTATTCTATCCCCTAACATATGTACTAGCAACCAAAATAATCGTGCATGTGAGCTGAAAATTTTTATCTCAATAAACAAAACGCAAGCAAAATAAAAAGTTTTGCTTGCGTTTTTCCTTCAAATTTTTGATCTGCTCCGAGATATCCCGCTGGCTCATGCCACAGGCATAAAGGCATAGGATTTTCTCCTCTATACCGTCGGCATTGCGATTGTACTTGCCGATGATCTGCGGCTCATATTCGCCGTTGCGATCTCGAGGGACCTTCACTTCCACCTCGCCTAATTGGGTTTCTACGGTCTTTTTCGAGTAGCCATTGCGGTAATTCCGCTTCCCGGTTTCGACAGCCGATTCCGACTGGCGTTGACTCTTTTCGTAACCCAACTGCGCTTCCAGTTCGCTCTCCATCACTTGCTGGAGCACATCCCGAAACATCTCTTTCATGGCAGTCATGATCTCTGTGGTGCTGTTAACGCTTTCAGCAGCTCATACGGGGTCTTTTCCATACTAAAACATCCTTTCCATCGCTCTCTGGTTTCTGTTCCCATTCTTGACGGAAAGGATGCCTGTTATTCACTTTTACACAAAATTTTAGGGGGTCTCTGTTTTTCAGCTGCGGTGAGCTGTTCGTTCATCCGCGGCCGATGAAATATGGATACATCGCTACAAAGGTATCCTGCGCGGATAGACAGGTATCCATGAGATACCCTTTTTCTCTGGGATACTCTTGCAATCCTCGATAGTAGAAGGCTTTGTGCTGCTCGTCTAGGATAAACGGCATGATGCCATATTTCAGACATTCCCGAAACAGAATCAGCCGTCCGACACGCCCGTTTCCGTCTTGAAACGGATGGATAGCTTCAAACCTAGCGTGAAAATCAATGATATCCTCGACCTTGACCGCCGAAAGCGCATGATACTGTTTTAATAGTTTCCGAAGTTCCGGCTCTACGTTCTCCGGCCGAACCGTTTCCCGGCCGCCGACCTCGTTTGGCAGCGCTTTAAAATCCCCGACACGAAACCAGCGTTTCCGCTCATCGGAAGTCCCTCGTTTCAAAATCGCATGGAATTGTTTGATGAGATTCATGGAAAGATCTTCTTCCGCGTGCTCCAGCATAAAGTCAAACGCCGCAAAGTGATTTTGCGTTTGGACGATATCATCGACATACAAGACCGTATGCTCGGCCAAAATGGTGTGCGTCTCAAACATCTGCCGGGTCTGTTCTTCGGTCAGATGGCTGCCCTCTATGCGGTTGGAATGATAGGCCATCCGAATCTGCACCTCGGAATACAAGCGTAGATTCTTTTCTTTTTGTTCGCGCAGGATGTGCAAACATTCTCGTTCCATTTGAAACTCCCTCTTATTCGCCTTGGATCTTAGCCCGCAGGGTTTTCATCACTTCCTCGGACGAATAGCGCAGATCGGTCCGTTCGGCTTCGCGCTCGGCCTCTTGCAGTTTGCAATATACTTCGGTCTCAAATTGCAGATTTTCAAATGCTTCCATACTCAAAATGACCAAATCTTCGCATCCGTTCTTGGTCAAAAAAATGGGTTGATTGGTTGCATGTGCGGTCTCGGAAATTTCCGCAAGATGGTCTTGCAAATCCGAAACCGGACGAACGATCTTCATATTCATCCACTCCCTGATTGTATTGTATCATACTTCCGATGCGGCATCCAAGCGGCAAATCGTGGGGATTGCCGGGCTGCGTTTTTCGCGTTCCCCGAAGTTTTTTGCAAAACCATTTTTTGTAAAATGGCGAAGTGTATATACACTTCCTATGCTTGCTATCCCGCTTTCGCTTCCGAAAGGCGGAAGCAAAAAAATCAAAAATCCCACGCCGCCGGGCAGTGACCAAAAGAGTATCTCGCTCTTTTGGATTTAAGCGTCTGGCACAAACTCCAGTTTCAGCTGCAAGGTTTTGACCAAGGGATTGGCTGTTTATAAACGGATAAGACAAGGCCCGGCGCAGGAATAATCGATTCTGCGCCGGGCCTTGAATCCTTGCGGGGCATGAAGCAAAGTCGATCGTCTTTCCTTACACCTGGCATCCCATTTGATACGCGATGTCCAAGACAGGCGTCTGGCTCACCTTGCCCGCCTCCATGATATGGGTTGCATAAATACGTCCCTTGATCTCAAAATGCTCGAGATGCTCGACAAAGCCGTCCAAGTCGCCGATCGAACGTTTTACAATTTCTTCGTCCAACCCGGCGGACACAATATAATACACTTCCTTTTGGCCTAAGTGCTGCCAAATCGGATAAGTCCGATCGATAAAAGTCTTCATCTGCGCGCAGACGCCATAAAAGTATACCGGGGTTGCCAAGACCAAAACATCCGCTTTTTGGTACTGCTCCAAAATTTCCTGCATATCGTCTTTTTGGATACAGACACCGTTGTTTCTCATGCAATAATCGCACGCTTTGCAATACCCGATGTTCTTGTCCGCCAATCGGATCAGCTTCACTGCGTTGCCGTTTTCTTCGGCGCCCCGCTGAAACGCCTCGCACAACTTCTGCGAGTTTCCGTTTTTTCTGGGGCTGGAAGAAAGAATCAATATGTTTTTCATTCGATGTTTCTCCTTGTCCGCTTTCGGTATGTCGCTTCCATTTAGTTTATCACGATCGAGTATCCAGGAAAACAGCTACCGTCATTTTATCATACTTTCGATGCGGCATCCAAGCGGCAAATCGTGAGGATTACCGGGCTACGTTTTTGGCGTTCCCCGCATTTTTTTGCAAAACCATTTTTTGCAAAATGGGCAAGTGTCTAGACACTTATTATGCTTGCTATCCCGCTTTCGCTTCCGAAAAGCGGAAGCAAAAAAATCCCAAACTACCGGGTAGCCCTGATGCGGCACAGGCAAATTTCACCGATGTTTCACGCTGTAAACGGGGCAGTGGAAACGGACGTCACCGGCGGGACGGGGAGGTTTTGGAGGAATGGAACGATCTCTGTTTTGATAAACCGGATCATCGGCGGATCGGATTTCGCTTTTACAATCATCCCCGCCACGCTGAAGATCAAGCCCACCAGCATGCAGATAGCCCCCACAATGGGAATGGCATCACAGACAACGCCCACCAGATCCAGCGTCATGGAGACGGCTTCCAGTATAACCGCAGCACCCAGACCGATGGCGTCCAGAATGTCCAACGCCTTGATGGCGGCCGAACGGTTGTTTTTGAAGTCCGCGATAATGTCCAGGGTGGTTATGACGACCGCCAAAGCCAGCAGTACAACATTCACGATCCGCAGAGCGATCTCTCCGATACGGAATAATTTCGTAAACCGGGATAACTGGGTTGTCACGCCGCTGGAGCTCTGGATGCTGCTCACATACCGGGCGGCATTTTCGGTGGTTTCCACCAGATCGGTACCACCGACATGGCCGATTCCCTGGATCACATCAAAATTTTCGCCGCCGAATTTCAGCCGGGTTGCGGCATTGAGCTTGTCCGCCAGGGAGGCGTTGGGATTGAGGAGCGTCTTGATGGAAAGCCAGCGCAGGGCCGTCTCCCCCGCATTGGCTGCCCCCGCAAGAAAGGCGCCGACCGCCTCCGCCTTTTGCAGCGTGTTTAATTCCGACCAACTGGTAAACATTTGAGCACAGAAGAACATCGAGAAGGCATACATGGAAAGAGCCGCGCATTTGCCGAACACAAGGGTCTTAGGATGCTCCGCGCACCATTTGTTGATTCTAGAAAAACATTGCAGCAGATCACCGATCGCCCCAACGCCGCTGATCGCTTCGTCGGCGATGTTGAGACATTGATCGATGAACTCTTTCCGGGTCAGTTCCCCATATTCGGCCAATTCCTCTTTGATTTCTTTTAGGATCTCATCCGAAAACTTGTCGCTTTTTTCTTTTGCCAGTTCATCGTACATAACTCCGAATACGTTCTCCATGATTTGGAGAAAAGTCGTCTTTCCATCCGCTTCGAAATTGACGTTGTTCATCATTTCCGCCATGGACAGGTTATAAATCTGCATATACAGGGCCGCCCCGTAAGGCAGGCTTGCCGTCATGGTTTTCCCGCCGCTCTGATAGGGAATCTCATGTTTTTGGTCGTCCAAAAAAGTGAGAATCATAGAAAGATGGGTCACCTTGGACATCCCTTCTATGGTACTTGCCTTTAACAGCACTTTCCGTGCCACCGCATAGTCGTAGAGCTTCTGGGCCCAGTACGGACCATTGGCGTAATACTTACGCAGGGTGGGCGACATGGCCGAATAGACGTACTTGTTGATCTGCTGCATGGCCTTGCTGAACCCAGGATTCTGGTTCATGGCCCCATCGTGCGTCGTCCCACTCATGTAATAGGCACACCGCCCCGCCGGATCGCTGATCTCGTCCAAGGATTTTTGCAGCTGCGCGTCCGAAGACTTGGCCACCGCATTGCCCAAAGTGGCCTTGGCATACTGTTCCAAAAAGCTTTGGACATCCGTATCCTTTACCAAGTCCAATAGCGTTGCACTGATCTCCTCTACCCGCGTTTTGGCGTATTCCTTGGTGATGCCGAACATATCGGCGTAACTGACATCTTCCGACGAGGTATCGGCCATATAATATACGGCCAGATAATACAGGGTTTCCGCCGACTTGTTCTGTACCTGTTGCTGTCCGGTCACCACCTTGTGATCATCGCCCACGACAGCACTGGGTTCGGGTATGGTATACAATTCATCGATGCTGCACGGCGGTTCGGCCCCTACTTTTTTCCGGAAGTTTTCTTTTAAGCGAGCATTGGTTTGTTGGCTCGCTTGAAAGGCTGCCCGGGCCCGGTACAACACCTGGTCCTGCTCCGGGATGACCACTTCCCCTTTCAGCGTGTTGTGAACGCCGCCATCGCCGCCTGCGGGTCCCTCGATTTCTGTGACGCTGCCGGTCAGATCGTTGAAGGTGGCCCCGAACACCATATGCAGGTTTTTGACGAAAAAACCGTTCGGCATCATGGATGCCCCGATGCTCCAGATGGTGGACAAATCCAAATCGATGCAGAGTTCCTCGCCGACGGGCATCTGAAAACAGGTCTGCAAGGGATCGCCCTTTTTGTGATCCACGATCAGTTGATCTTTCGCCCAGAACTTACAATAAAAGATACCGTCTCCGGTCTCATCTTCCTCCCTGCCCAGGCAAAAGCGCATCGGAACTTCTTGATTGGCACTGCTTGTGTAGGACATCTGAAACTCGATCTCATAATCACACCGGAAGTCCCGGCGTGTTCCCTTGCACTCCAAAAAGCCGTTCAGCGGCAGGCCAAAGGAGTCCAGGTACAGGCAGCCGGATGCGTCGCCTTGCTCCCAATAATACGTCTTGTTGCCGTAATAGGCGTTGGTGGGTTTCCCGTCCACCAGAAAAGCACCCTCAACCATGGAAAGGGTAGGCGCCAATTCATTGGCAGACTCTGCCAAATGCAGATAAATCCGGGAGATATTACGAATGTTATAACTCGACATTTTGAACCTCCATAAGAAACTGATGGATTGCGGCTGCTCCGAACACCTGGCCTACCAGGTCGCGGTTTTCCTGGACAAAGGTCAGGAAGGCCGTTCGATTTTCCGGGGTCATGGCGGCCAGATTGTCCATAACCCGTTGGATGGTGATTTCCGGATAATTGAGAAGGCAAAGAAAGCCGTTGGCAAAATAAGAATTTCTTCCTTCCCGAAAATGCAGATCATGTCCCTCGAAATAGGGCGCGCTTTCCCGTACTTCCACCGGGATCTCGTCCACCCTGACCCACTCGGGGGTCAGGTTTCCCGATTCGTCCCGGCAAAGCATCTGCACAAAATCACCGACCTGCAAATGCTGCACATCAAAATGCGGATTGATCTGGTTGGACAGCGCCGGATGCAGGCTGCACCAGCCGCGTTTGGTCTTGACTGCGTGTTCCAGCGAGAGAAACGGCTTGCTTTGGTTGATGCCATACATCGCCGTTATGGAATGGTTCCGGATATGTTCCTCCGAACAGATCGAAACCGTATTTCCTTCGCTGAGCACCTGCTCTCCGGGGCCGATATCCCGGATTGCCTTTTCCCTTCCATCTGCCATACGGATTGGTGTATCCGGCGCCACGCAGCCAGCTTGTCCCGGATAACTGGACCTCCATTCCGACTTGACATCATCAAAATGGGTCTGCATCGTTTTGGCCGAGCGCAGATTATATTTTTTCGCCAGACCATTGTCTAGCCATTGCACGACCGCTACACCCTTGTCGTATTCATGGTGGTGCAGCACTTGCCACGAGCCATACAGTCCCACGCCGCTGTAATATGTTGCGCCATACTCATCATGATTTTTGGAATTTGTGATAAGATTGGCGGCATTCTCCACCGCTTTGCGCAGGTGATATTCAAACAAGGTATCGGTCTGCTGATATTTGCCAAACCAGGGTCGCCCGGTGAGCTGTTGCAGCAAATCGTGTGGAAAAGCATTCGACCAGGCTTTCCAAACCGCATCATACTGTTCCGGTGCACACTGACGGACGACCGCCAAAAGCATTTTGGGCTGGTCATTCATCTTGTTCTGCGCATAGGTGATCTCCATGAGCAGGAACTCTTTTTCGCAAAGTCTTTTGACGATGGCTTTCATAAGCTCGGTGTTTGTTGCAGGATTTAATTGATGCGCCGCAAGATAGGAAATCAGCAACTTTTCCCCGAGGTCATCATGGGCCTTGAACCAGTCGCCCACGACGGAATAGGCACAGTTCTGCACCATGTCTTTCCAACTGCCGGAAAGCGTGCCAATGCCATAGCACATATATTTGACCGAAAGTTCCGCAAAGGCAGAGAACAGCGCAGCATCCATATTGGGTTTCACATCGTTGGGAAAAAAACAAGTTCGGACACTGTCTTCTGCCGTTTTGATCAAAGCCACAATCTGGGCTTCCTGAAAAACCGCAAAGCTGTCCTTGTCCGGATTGTCCGATGCCGCCGTTTGTATGCAGTCAAAAAAGTCATCCAATTCCATGAGATTCCCTCCTTTCAGAAAATCATATGTAGAAAAAACGCGTCTTTTCGGTACTATGGTAATGGAATAAAACAGTGAAGATTGTCATATTTTAGTATGCTATCGATGTTTTTTCCGATTTTTTATGTTGTTAAAAAACAGCAAAAAAACTCCCCCATGGCGAAATGCGCCATGAAGGAGTTCAGAGATTCAGGAAAAATATTCGTATTCGAACCCTTTTTTTGATTCAGCTTCGCAGGAAGGCCTGCACCACGACAAAGATACCCAAGAGCAGGATGCCCAGCGCTCCGAGGTATTGTTTGCCCTGGATGTGGTCGCGGATATCCCAAATCCAATGGATGAACCGCAGCAGCAGGCTGGCAAATAGCAGAAAGACCCCCAGCGGCGCACCGATGCGGAAAAACGGATGGGGGTAGGCCACGCCGGATAAAATCAAAAGGACAAGCAGCAGGATGCCGAGCACGCCGGTCAGGATGGATACTTTGTAAAGGATGTGCTTTTTCATAACCCGCGCCTCCGGTTCCGGAAATTCAGTGGATTTATGATACCATACCCGGGCTTTGGCTGGCAATCATCCGGGGCCAAAAGAAACAAAAAAGAGGCATTGCAGACTGAACCGCCCCAGATTGTGCGGACAGCACAAAAAAGAGGCCTACAAGAGTAGAATAGACTGAATTAAAGACTGGCTTGGCGAAGCGAGAGCGGAGCCAGGCCAGTCTTTGTCTGGAGCCGCTCGTAATTGTAGAAATGG